>JARFQC010000270.1 GCA_029287965.1 Arenicellales bacterium | reverse complement strand
CGGTGAAGTGGCCAGCATTGATCCGGAAATCGTTTCATTGCTCGAATCAAAAGAGTTTATCCCTGTCATCGCACCGGTAGGCGTCGGCGAAGACCAGTGTACCTATAACATCAATGCAGATATCGTTGCCGGTACATTGGCCCGCACGCTGATGGCGGAAAAGCTTATCCTGCTAACCAACACCCCGGGCGTGCTGGACGAGGACGGCAACGTCCTGACCGGGCTGGATGCCAAGCAGGTTGATAGCCTGATTGAGCAGGGTGTGCTGACCGGTGGCATGCTGCCCAAGATTGATTGTGCATTGGACGCAGTAAAATCAGGTGTACGCTCGGCACACATCATCGACGGCAGAGTCGAACATGCGCTGCTGCTGGAAGTCTTTACCGACGAAGGTGTCGGAACACTCATCAAGCGTTAGTGGATCACAGCGCAAGCGCGTGGGCATGACGGGATGAGCAGCGATATCGATCTCGACGGCCATTATCATTATCGTGTTCTTTGTCCTGCTGCTGGGCGCCAGGTTCTGGGCCTATGACCAGAGCGTTTCCATAGCCGGTTTTTCCTACCTGCACACTCATCCCGATGGTGACACGGTTGCGCTGCTGAATGGTGCGCTGGTCATGCGAACAGATATTGGTCAGTGACTTCAGTCAGGACAGGCTGGATGCCTACTCGTTGGACGGAACCTACACGGGCGAATTTCTACCCGACTGGCTGCAGATGGAAGTTGCGACAAGCCTGATTCGGGTGCCTGACAACTGAACAGTTGCGCTGAGACGTATTCTGACGGTCACTAGAACTGGCGATGCAGCTTGGCCTTGAATAGCACGCTGGTTGCCAGTTCCTCCACCGACATGCTGCTTGAATCGAGGCGGGGTATGCCTTCCTGCTTATACATCAGGTCTACCTGTTTCACTTCGCGGCGGCACTGTTCGATCGATGCATAGCGACTGTCGGGCCGCCTTGCCTGGCGGATCCGGTGCAGTGATGCCGGATCGATACTGAGGCCGTACAGTTTGTCCCTGTAGTTACCAAGCTGATCCGGCAGGCGCGGGTATTCAAGATCTTCATCTATCAGGGGGTAATTTGCAGCACGAATGCCGAACTGCATGGCGAGGTACAGGCATGTAGGTGTCTTGCCTGAACGTGATACACCGAGCAGGATGATGTCTGCATGTTCATATTCCTTCGTGCGCAGGCCGTCATCCACGTTCAACGTGAAATTGACTGCATCCATGCGATCAAGATAGCTGCCCAGGTCGACGATGCCATGCATCTGGCCGGCAATCGGTGATGCCTTCTGATGCAGGGCATCCTGCAGCGGCGCAAGGTAGGTGGCAAAAAAATCGAACACGAAGAAGTCCTCAGCGAGCAGTCGCTGGCGCAGGGCAGGGTTCGTCAAAGTGCTGAATATGACGGGCCTCAGGCCCGAGCGCTCTGTTGTTTTTTGAATGTCGGCGATGGCCAGGTCCAGCCGGTTTTCGCTGTCGACAAACGGCAGTGAGGTGAAGTGATACTCGTGATCCGGAAACTGTGAAAGCAGGCTGCGGCCTAGTGTCTCGGCGGATATACCGGTCCGGTCGGAAAGAAAATATATATTATGTTTGCCTGCCAAATCCACCGCCCCCCGGGGTCAGGATAAGGAATCGTCCTCCGGCGGGTATGTCCACACTGGCGCTGGCGGAGATTCGTTTTCGCTTGCCGTTCGGTTCAATATACCAGTTTTCTCCCGGCTCACCGGGTTCGGCGTCATGCAGTCCGAAGGCGCTGGTCGAACGGCGGTTGGACAGGATAGACAGCTGCATGGGCTGCAGAAACTGCAGGCGGCGCAACAGGCCGTCACCACCGTCATGTTGTCCGCGTCCACCGCTTGCCTGGCGGATCCGGAAGTCTTCCACGATAACGGGAAATCGCTGTTCGAGTATCTCCGGGTCCGTCAGTCTCGAGTTGGTCATGTGACATTGCACGGCACTCGCGCCGGCGTTGCTTGCGGTTGCCCCGTAGCCGCCGCCAAGGGTTTCATAGTACTGGTAGTCGCTGTTGCCGAAGGTAAGGTTGTTCATCGTGCCCTGCGATCCGGCCATAATGCCGAGCGCGCCGAACAGGCAGTCGACGATCACCTGGGAGGTTTCTACATTGCCTGCCACGACTGCGGCAGGATACTCGGGCCGGATCAGGGAACCGGACGGGATGCTCAGATTCAATGGCCGCATACAGCCCTCGTTGAGCGGAATGTCGCGATCGACCAGGCAGCGAAAGACGTACAGCACCGCTGCGCGGCAGATTGAGGCGGGTGCATTGAAGTTGTTGTCGGCCTGTGCGGACGTGCCGGTGAAGTCGATATCCGCACTGCGTTGCCCATGATCGATGCGGATGCTGACATGGATCTCGCCGCCATTATCCATGCGGCAGGTAAAGCTGCCGTCGCTCAGCATCTCGATGGCGTCACGCACTGCATGTTCGGCATTGTCCTGGACGTGCTGCAGGTAGGCGAGGACGGTTTTTTCACCGAATTCGTCGATCAGGCTGTGCAGTTCGTGCATGCCCTGGGTATTGGCCGCGAACTGGGCATGCAGGTCGGCAATGTTCTGTTGCGGCGATCGCGCCGGCCATGCACCGCTGTCCAGGCAGTCGCGCAACGCCTGTTCATCGAGCCTGTTGTCGTGAACCAGGCGAAGGTTGTCGAACAGGATGCCTTCTTCATCGATATGCCTGCTGTCCGACGGCATGGAGCCGGGTGTGATGCCGCCGATGTCCGAGTGATGCCCGCGAGATGCGACGAAAAACAGCAGTCGCTGCCTGGCAGCATCGTATACCGGTGTAACCGCCGTTATGTCCGGCAGGTGCGTGCCTCCCTGGTAGGGGTTGTTCATGACATAGGCATCGCCGGCCTGCATGCTGTCTCCATGCTTGGCGATCACGGCCTTGACCGCGTCGGACATCGATCCCAGGTGTACCGGCACGTGCGGCGCGTTGGCCACCAGGCTGCCTGCCGCATCGAAGATCGCGCAGGAAAAATCCAGCCTCTCCTTGATATTGACGGAATGGCTGGTGCGCGCCAGGGCATCGCCCATCTGCTCAGCGATGCCCATGAACCGCCGGTTGAAGATCTCCAGCCGGACCGGGTCAGGTGCTGATTCGTCTGATTCTGCAACGTGTTTTTCGCAGGCCTGATAGCGGGTCAGAACCAGCGACAGGTCCTGCTGCACGTCGGCCTGCCAGCCCGGTTCGATTACCAGGGTGGCGGTTTTCTCATTGATGATCGCAGGACCGCGGATGACCTGTTCCGGGACCAGGTGTTCGCGCTGCACGCTGACCGCATCATGCCATTCACCCCGGCTATAGAAGCGGGTCTGTTCGCTGTAATATTCACGCTCAGCGGCCGGGACGGAATGATCATGATGGTGGGCCTGTTCTACTGAGACGGTCACGCGGAGGCTTTCTATGACGATGTCGCAGTCCTCGTCGGCAAAGCCGAATTGCTGCCGGTGCAGGTCGTGAAACTGGCGCCTCAGCAGCACGCTATCCTCTGCATAGTTCAGCTCCAGGGGGGTATCGCTGCCCTGGTAGCGCAGGAATACCCTGCCCTTGCCGGTGATGGCCTGTATGTCCGCACCCTGTTGTTCAAGCTCGGCGCGTCCCGCCTCAACCTGCTCACGCATGCTGTGCTTGAGCGCTCGGATCCCCTGCGGACCGAGCAGCAGCGCGATTGCGGCTTCATGCATGCTGCTGACGGCGGATAGACCAATGCCATAGGCGGACAACACCCCGGCGAGGGGGTGGCAGTAGATTTTTTCAATACCCAGGCTATCGGCCACCAGGCAGGCGTGCTGACCGCCTGCGCCGCCGAAGCTGCACAGTGTGTAGCGGCTGATGTCGTAGCCCCGCTGGACCGAGATGTGCTTGATGGCCTGGGCCATGTTTTCGACCGCAATAGTCAGAAAGCCCTCGGCGATGGCCTGCAGGTCATGCCGGTCCGCCAGCGGGTCGATGACCCGGGCCAGCTGTGCGAATTTGCGCGCGACACTGTCATCATCCAGAGACTCATTGCCGGCCGGGCCGAAGACGGCCGGAAACCTGTCCGGTTGCAGTTTGCCCAGCATGACGTTGCAGTCGGTGACCGTGAGCGGTCCATCCTGGCGGTAACAGGCCGGTCCGGGATCGGCTCCGGCCGAGTCGGGCCCGACCTGGAACCGTTCAT
This sequence comes from Arenicellales bacterium, assembly GCA_029287965.1. Taxonomy (GTDB): domain Bacteria; phylum Pseudomonadota; class Gammaproteobacteria; order BMS3Bbin11; family BMS3Bbin11; genus JARFQC01. The sequence goes on along the minus strand of JARFQC010000270.1, from coordinate 1,786 downwards.
CGTCAAAATGCAGGATGGAGCCGCCGCCGGCTGCCACCGTGTGGATTTTCATCATCGGTACGCGCAGCAGCATGCCGGCCACTTCGCTTACCGATTCGTGTTCGTAGTCGCCCGCATAGTGCCAGACGTCTGTTGATGTCCCGCCCATGTCGAAGCCGATCAGCCGGTCAAAGCCTGCTGCGAGGGCTGTCTCTACGCCGCCCACGACGCCACCGGCCGGGCCGGAAAGTATGCTGTCCCGGCCCATGAAGGCGCCTGCATGGCACAGGCCGCCGTTGGACTGCATGAACAGCAAGGGAATATCGCCGAGTTCGTTTTGCACCTGGTTGACGTATCGGCGCAGTACGGGAGACAGGTAGGCATCGGCCACCGTGGTGTCTCCCCGGCTGACCAGCCGCGGCAGGGGACTGCATTCGCTGGACAGGGAAATCTGCGTATAGCCGCATTCGCGCGCCAGTTCAGCCAACTGCTTTTCATGCACAGGATTGATGTAGGCATGCATCAGCACGATGGCGATTGACCGGTAACCGGCGTCATGCAGCGCGGTAAAGGCCAATCGGCAGGCCTCTAGATCCAGCGCTGTGAGGACGTCACCGGCCGCATCCAGTCGTTCCGTGATCTCGATCACTTCGCTGTAAAGCGGCTCGGGCCGGTGCACATGCAGGGCAAAGATGTCCGGGCGGTTCTGGTAGCCGATGCGCAGCGCATCGCCAAAGCCTTTCGTGATTGCCAGTACGGTCGGTTCGCCCTTGCGTTCCAGCAGTGCATTGGTGGCGACCGTGGTGCCCATCTTGACGGCGTTCACCGATGCGGCGGGAATCTCGTCGCCCTGCGTGAGCGCAAGGATATGGCGGATGCCGGCAATTGCGGCATCGGTATAGCGGCGGGGGTTGTCTGACAGCAGCTTGTGGCTGTGCAACGTGTTGTCAGGGGCCCTGGCAACGACATCGGTGAACGTGCCGCCGCGGTCGATCCAGAACTCCCAGGCTGCTGAAGTGGTCATTGATTCAGGATCGACTCATGTTGCTTGCCGATATCGACGAATCTCCGTGCATGCAGACTGGTTTCAATAATCGCTTTTACTAGTCCTGTTCGCGCAGGGACTGGCACTTGATGCAGCGTTTTGCCATCGGGTAGGCGTCGAGGCGTGCCCTGGCAATCGGCTCGTCGCAGTCTATGCAGATGCCGTATTCACCACTGTCTATGCGTTCGAGCGCCATTTCGAGATCCTTGAGATCGTGCAGATACATTTTCAACATGCCCCGGTTGATCTGCGACATGGCAACGCTCATGGATTCAGCCTGGGCATCGTGGACCTTGCCTGCCAGTGAAATGGACTCATCCGTGCCTTCATTGACCAGCCTGTCGTGTATTTCCTGCTTTACCTCTGCAAGGTAGGCGAGGAGGCGCTGGCGGAATTGCTCGAGATCCTTGTTGCTGAGATGGCTCATCTAATTCTCCTTCAGGCAGCCTGTTCCGGTTCATAGCCAAGCACCGGCGATAGCCAGCGTTCTGTATCGGCGAGCGTCATGTTCTTGCGCCGGGCATAGTCGGCCACCTGGTCCTGACCTATACGGCCGGTGCCGAAATAGCGCGCTTCGGGATGGGAAAAGTAGAAACCGCTGACGGAGGCGGCCGGCAGCATGGCGAAAGAGTCGGTCAGCGACACACCGGCATTGTCTTCGACATCCAGCAGTTGCCACAGCAATGCTTTCTCCGTGTGGTCAGGGCAGGCCGGGTAGCCGGGTGCGGGGCGTATGCCCTGGTAGGTTTCCTTGATCAGGTC
>JARFQC010000269.1 GCA_029287965.1 Arenicellales bacterium | reverse complement strand
GGCCAGGGATTCATTCATGCTATCCAGGGCGGCTTCAAGATCGTCCACCGACGACTGCTTGAGAAGCTGGTACCCGGGCATGCTCAGCTCACCGCCCAGATCGAAGAGGCGATGCTGGATTTCCAGGAGGGTGTCGCGTCCAGAATCAGTCAGTTCCTCGCAAAGCACAAGACCTATCAGGCTGTTCAATTCGTCAACGCTGCCTATGGCCTGGATGCGCGGGGCATCCTTGGGCAGGCGTTGATCGCCGGTGATGCCGGTCGTGCCGTCATCACCCGTGCGGGTATATATTTTTGAGAGTCGGTATCCCATTGTGTCAACGCTCCTGCATGCAGGCGAGGCCGTGCTGCTGCGAATACGCAATACCGGTTTGCAGCATCTTGCACCTGGCGGGTTGCTTCATTTATTCGGTCAAGCGGTATAGTACTTCAATTTCGGTGTCGAGCGGGTTGATGACCATGTTCGAAGCCACGGTAATCCGTCCGATCCTGCCAAGGGTCGAACGCGCATTCTCATCCAGTACCTTGTAACCTGAGGATCTGATGACATGGATATTACCGAGGCGGCCATCCTCACCAATGTGCAGGCCCAGACCCACTTCACCTTCCCAGCCCATCCGCCGCGCAAGCCTGGGGTAGGTAAAGTGCCTGGCCAGCTGGCTGCGCAGTTGAGCACGCAGATGGTTGGCAGGTGCAGGCTGCTTTAGTGCCGCGTCGTCTGTCTCACCTGTAGCTGTTTTGACCGTGGTCTTCGGCAATTCTTGTGCAGTGGCTGCAGTTTGGATTTCCATAGCCGGTGTTTCGGCAGGTTCAGGAGTTGCGATGGGCGAAAGCCCGGGTTTGCTTTGCGTGATCGGGCGTGAGCGTTGCGGGGTGCTTACTACAGGTTCCGCTTGCGGCTTTGGGGCTGCCATAGGTTGAGTGGTTTCGGCTTCCTCCGGGATGACAGCATCCGTGCTGATGCGATTAGTTCCGCGTGACGACATGACAACCACCTGCAGGTCAGGGGCCATCTGTACCAGGTTGCTTACAGCAGCCTGTTCACCGAATCGTGATGCCAGAAACACGCCATGTATGATCACCGACAGCAGCACGAACCCGGCCAGCAGCAATGCCGGTCGGGTTCGCGCATGATGTCGGACAGTAGCCATCAGAACCTAGCGTTGATGCCGGTAACGGATGTCGAAGTAAACCGATCGCCCGGCAGTATTGAAACCGTCAGCAAGCTGGTAGTCCTCATCGGTGATGTTTTCAAAACGTATGCCCAGGTTGATGCGTTTGGCGATGTTTTTCGTGCCGCTCAGGTTCAGCAGTGTATAGCTGTCCAGGATAACATCGCTGTAGGCGGAGTCGGGTCGTTCACCGCTGTAGATGACTTCGGCTGACAGGCTGTAGTCACTGCCGACGTAGCGTCCGGCCAGGGTGGCTTTTTCTTTCGCCCGCCGCGGCAGCTGCTTGCCCGTGGTCAGGTCCTTTGGGTCCTGGTAGACGATGCCCGCATCGATTTCATAACCGTTCATGCGGAAGGCATAGCCCAGGTCGATGCCCCGGGTGCGCGTCTCGTCGATGTTTTCGTTGCGCCCCGGTATCGGCCCGGCAAACCCGTCCGGATCAACAAAGCTGATCAGGTTGTCGATCTCGTTCTGGAACAGGGTAATGTGACCGCGGTGCCTGGAAGAGGGCGTAAAGCGGCTGCTCAGTTCCGCGTATACGGACTGTTCCGGTTCCAGGTCAGGATTGCCGCCGAAGCCGAACCGGTCGGTGCTGCTGGGAGCGCGGAAGCCGGAAGCCAGGTTGCCGACCAGGCGCACGGAGTCAGATGCCTGGAAGCCGTAGTTCAGGTCGCCGGTCGTCTGTCCGTCGAACGAGCTGTGATTCGTATAGTGCAAACCGGCCTGCAGCTGGTGACGCCCGCGTTCGTACTGATCCTGGGCGTACAGTTCGAAGCTGTCCACGTCTTCGTCGAAGCCGCTGCCGAAAGACAATGACTGCGCATTCTCGCTATACAGCTGCAAGCCAGCGGTAAGCAGGTTCTCTTCGTTGAGGACGACGTCGTTCTGCCAGTCGATTTCGTGACGTTTGGTCTGCAGATAGTCGTCCGACTGATTCTGTTCGATCTGGTCCTCGAAGAAACTGTAACGCAGGTTGCTCACCCAGCGGCTGCTTGCCTGGGTAACCGCGGTCAGCGAAGCAATGCTGTTGCGGTAGTCCTGATCTACCGGCGTGAGCAGGAAATCGTAGTAGTCCGTCGTGCCGCTGCTGTACCAATAGCCGGCATCCAGGTCGGTGTTGCCGAACGTGCTGCCCAGTTTCAGGTTGGCGCTGTTGTTGCTGTAGGGACTGTCTTCGGTTGCTTCCGAGCGGGCAGGGAAGCCGTCAGAACGTGTGCCGGAGAGGTCTATGCCGTAGCGGACGGCATCCGTCTTGCCATGCAGGCTGCCTGACAGCTGGTGAGTGTTGTAGCTGCCGAACCGCCAGCCAGCTTCGGCCAGCTCACCCTTGCGGGTGATGATCTGGATGACGCCGCCTATCGCATCAGATCCGTACAGGGTGGAGCGGGGGCCCATGCTGATCTCGATGCGCTCGATCATGTCGACCGGCATATTCTGCAGTGCAGCGACACCAATGGTGCCCGGGTTGAGCTTGACGCCGTCAACCAGGATCAGCGTGTGGTCGCTTTCTGCGCCGCGCAGGAAGATGGATGTGGTCTGGCCGGGACCGCCGTTGGTCGACATCTCGACACCGGCAACACTGCGCAGCAAGTCGGTGACAAACGGCGCCTGGCTTTTTTCAATGTCATCGCGCGATATCAGCACGGTACTGACCAGGGTCCGCTCGACATTTACCGGCGTTCGGGTTGCCGTGACAACGATGGGTTCTTCAGCAGCCGCCGCTGATGAGATGGCTGACAGGGATGTGGAAATAGTCGCAGCAATAGCCGCACGGGATGGAATTAGTCGCAATATAGCTCCTCGGTGTACCCGCCGTACACATATGGGTGAAGGGTTCCGCAGCACGTGGCTACGGCCAGTGCACCAGGCCGGTCTCCGGGCTTGCGAGCATCGAAGTCATCTGCCTTCCCGTACACTCTGCACAGTGGCTGGATAGATGACTTCCCTCGCTTACCGTTGCGGGGGCAGCGCCGGAATTATCAGGGGAACTGATGCACCGGCTTCCCGTTTCATTCTCGTGAATGTGATTCACAGAGAACACCTGAAGCGGTGGAGGAATGTAGTGGAATTGCATACCACCGTCAATGTGAAAGAAATGTGAAGCCGTCGATCCGGTCGGAAGACAGCGTGATGAGTGAGCCCGGGAGGAGCTTGCGGCCGGGCTTCAGGTTATCCGCCCGAGTGGTGGTGGCAGAATCAGGCCTCGCTGCGGGACAGCTGGCCGGGAGAAAGGCTGGCGCGTTCCTCGTTCTTCAGGGCCAGCAGCAGGAGTTCCCTTGCTTCATGACAAAGGGCGTCGACAAAGCGAAACTGGCATATATCGGTGTCGCGTGCCTTGATGATGTCCTCGCGGGCCCCCGCAATGGTCTTCATGGTCAGCTGCGGATCTATCGCGGCATCCAGGTGTCCGCAGTGATTTTCACAGTAGATGGTACGCACCAGCCCGGTTATGAAGTCGTGATGTACGCCATCATGGCCGAGGAAGTAGCGGATTTCCGTGGCGTGGTTTTCAACAGGTATCTGGTGGCGTCCGATGCGGTCGGCCAGGGCCGTAATGAAGTGCCTGAATTTCATGCCGTCCTGTCCAGTATGCTTATCATGGCCCGTGTTGCGCTCGACAACGATCTCCCCCTGTGTGTGACATAGCCCAGTGACCTGTGCAAATTGATGCCCTCCAGTTTAATACGATGCAGATCTTTATCAACCATGGATGCAGGCAGAATGCTCCAGCCCAGCCCGATGCTCGCCATCATCTTGTTGGTTTCCAGGTAGTTGGT
>JARFQC010000245.1 GCA_029287965.1 Arenicellales bacterium | reverse complement strand
GCGGTACTGGAACGAGCAGGGGAAGAACTGACTGACTGGCATGGCTCTGGCATGTCGGTGATGGAGATGAGCCATCGCGGCAAGGAATTCATGGGCATTGCAGCAAAGGCCGAGGCCGACCTGCGCGCGCTGATGAATATTCCCGACAACTACAAGGTGCTGTTTCTGCAGGGGGGTGCATCGACCCAGTTCGCCATGGTGCCGCTCAACCTGATGGGCAGGACCGGCAAGGCCGATTACTTCGACACCGGTGCCTGGTCCGGCAAGGCCATCAAGGAAGGGGCGCGCTACGGTGAGGCCAATATCGTGGCCAGCAGCAAGGAACAGAACTACTCAACAGTGCCTGACCGGTCCGTGTGGAAGCTATCTGCCGATGCTGCCTATGTTCATTACACACCGAATGAAACCATCGGCGGGCTGGAGTTCGATACAGAACCCGATGTCGGCGACGTGCCGCTGGTAGCAGACATGTCCTCCACCATCCTGTCGCGTCCGATCGACGTCAGCCAATATGGCATCATCTATGCCGGCGCGCAGAAAAATATCGGGCCGGCCGGTATAACCATCGTCATTATTCGCGATGACCTGATCGGGCATGCCGGCGACAACGTGCCGGCCATGCTCAACTATGCTACCCATGCCGATGCCGAATCGATGTACAACACGCCGCCGACTTACGGCTGGTACATGGCCGGGCTGGTATTCGAATGGCTACTGGACAACGGCGGCCTGGCAGCCATGGCGAAAGTCAATGAAGCCAAGGCCGGCAGACTGTATGACTACATAGACAACTCCGGTGGTTTTTACCGCAACCCGGTAGATACCCGTTACCGTTCCTGGATGAATGTCCCGTTCGTCATGGCCGATCCCGAGCTCGACAAGGCATTCCTGGCCGGTGCGGACGCTGCCGGCCTCCTGCAGCTCAAGGGACACCGATCTGTAGGCGGCATGCGTGCCAGCCTTTACAATGCTATGCCTGAAGCAGGTGTGGATGCACTGATAGCCTACATGCAGGACTTCCAGGCCGGGAACGGCTGAGCGGGCGGCAGCAGGTACTCATCAAGCCTCGCCTGTGTCCTGAGATTGACCTCGCTGCATCCGGCACGGCAGGATAAACAAAACATTAGATAAAACTATAAGATCAATGCATAACATACTGACTTTAAATAATATTTCACCCGTCGGCCTTGAGCGTTTACCGAAGACCCTGTACAACTTCGGGCCGGACATCGAAGATCCGGAAGCGATCATCCTGCGTTCCTACAAGATGCACGATATGGACATCCCGGAGTCCCTGCTGGCCGTTGGCCGGGCCGGGGCAGGGGTCAACAATATCCCTGTCGATAAGCTGACTGAACTCGGCATCCCGGTATTCAATGCACCCGGCGCCAACGCCAACGCCGTCAAGGAACTGGTCGTAGCCGGGCTGCTGCTGGCCTACCGCAACATCTGCCCGGCATGGGAATACGTACGCAAGCTGGACCGCAGTGATTCAGCGGCCATGTCAAAAGCCGTCGAGGACGGCAAGAAGAAATATGCCGGCTTCGAGCTGCCTGGCCGCACCATCGGCGTTGTCGGTCTGGGTGCAATCGGTCGTTCGGTTGCCAACGTGTGCCTGACCCTGGGCATGAAAGTGGTTGGCTACGATCCCAGCCTGACCGTGGAAGGGGCCTGGAAACTGTCCTCCGAGGTCGAGCGTGCCAACAGCCTGGAAGTGCTGCTGAACAAGGTGGATGTCGTGACCTTCCACGTTCCCCTGATCGACGTCACGCGCAACATGATCAACGAGGAACGGGTCGCGCTGATGCGGCCGGGTTCAGTCATACTCAATTTCGCCCGCGACGGCATTGTCGATGATACCGCCGTTTGCAAGGCCATCGACACTGGACGCATCGCAGCCTACGTGTGTGATTTTCCGAGTCCCGAGCTCTCCGAGTGCGATCGGGTGATTGCCCTGCCGCATCTCGGCGCATCCACCAGCGAAGCGGAAGACAACTGTGCCATCATGGTGGCAGAGCAGGTGCGCGACTTCATCGAGAACGGCAACATTACCAACTCGGTCAACTTCCCCGATGTCCACATGGCCAAGGAAGCGGTCAACCGGCTCATCGTGACGCATGCTAACGTGCCGAACATGCTCGGACAGATTTCAACCGCACTGGCCGACCATAACCTGAACATTCGCGATATGATCAACCAGTCGCATGATGACATTGCCTACACGCTGGTCGACACCGATGACGTGATCCCTGATGAGGCGAGGGAAGCCGTCAAGGCCATCGAAGGTGTCAAGATAGTCCGCGTGGTCTGAATCCCGGGATCTGCTGAATTATGTGTCCGGCAAACGAAGATCTGAAGAGTCTGCGTGATCGCATCGATAACATCGATAACGAGATCCTGCGCCTGATCAACCAGCGCGCCTCGATCGCCATCGAAGTGGCTGCGGCCAAGCAGAAGCTGGGTGAAACCGGCAGCTTCTATCGCCCGGAGCGCGAGGCGGAGGTGCTCCGGCATGTCATCGACAGCAACGAAGGTCCGCTCGACGACATGGACGTGGCCCACCTGTTCCGCGCGCTGATGTCGGCCTGCCTGTCGGCGGAGAAACCGCTGATGGTCGCATTCCTCGGGCCGGAGGGTACTTACTCCCATTCAGCGGCAGAAAAGCATTTCGGTTATGCTATTAAAAACAAGCCACTAACGACGATAAGTGATGTATTTCGTGAAGTAGAGTCCGGCAGTGCAAACTTCGGTGTGGTGCCGATCGAGAACTCTACCGAGGGTGTCGTCAGCAATACGCTGGACAATTTTATCGATTCGCCGCTGCGGGTCTGTGGCGAGGTCTCGCTGCGCATCCACCATCACCTGCTCGGCACGGCCGGCGCGCTGAGTGATGTCAAACGCGTCTACTCCCATCAGCAATCGCTCGCCCAGTGCCGCAACTGGCTGGCCCTGAATCTGCCCGACGTCGAGCAGGTCAGTGTATCCAGCAATGCCGAGGCTGCGCGGCGCGCTGCGGAAGAACCGGGTAATGCAGCGATTGCCGGTCTGCAGGCCAGCGAGCTGTACGAGCTGAAGTCGCTGGCGTCGAATATTGAGGACAACCCGAACAACACAACCCGGTTCCTCATCATAGGCAAGCTGGAGACACGCGCCACCGGCGAAGACAAGACCAGCATCATGGTGTCGAGCAGGAACGAGGCAGGCGCGCTTTACAACCTGCTGGCGCCGATTGCGCAGCACAAGGTCAGCATGAGCAAGATCGAGTCCCGCCCGTCGAATCGCGGCCTGTGGGAGTACGTGTTCTTCCTTGATCTCGATGGCCATATCGACAATCCCGAGATCAGTGCCGTGCTGGATGAAATCAAGCAACAGGCCGTAACCCTCAAGTTGCTCGGCTCCTATCCGAAATCTGTCCTGGATCTCTGAATGTCTACCCTCGATGACCTGGCTACTCCGGGCGTCCGCCAGATAACGCCCTACCAGCCCGGCCGCCCCGCAGAAGAGGTAGCTGCCGAATTCGGTATCGATAAACCGGTCAAGCTGGCATCGAACGAGAATCCGCTGGGTGCCTCGCCGCTGGCCATGTCGGCACTGCGCCACCAGAATGACCTGGCACGCTACCCGGATGGCAACGGCACGTTGCTGAAGGAGAAGCTTGCCGAACGCCATGAAGTGGGGATTGACTGCGTCACCCTTGGCAACGGATCCAACGATATTCTCGAGCTGGTCGCCCGTGCGTTCGTCAATCCCGGTGATGAAGTCATCTTCAGCGAGCATGCCTTCGCTGTCTATCCCCTGGCGACCCTGGCCGTCGGCGGGACACCCGTCGTCACGCCGGCACTGGACTGGGGCTATGATCTTGACGCGATACTCGCCGCCGTCACTGAACGGACACGGCTCATTTTTATCGCCAACCCGAACAACCCGACCGGCACCTGGCTTACCCGCGACAAGCTGAAGGCATTTATCGATGCGCTGCCTGACCACATCGTGACCGTTGTCGACGAGGCCTACGCTGAATACGTGGAACTGCCGGACTACCCTGATTGCACCGGCTGGATCGCCGACTACGACAAGCTGCTGGTAACGCGCACTTTCTCCAAAATATATGGCCTGGCGGGGCTGCGCGTCGGCTATGGCGTTTCTTCACCCGCCCTGGCCGACTACCTGAACCGGGTGCGCCAGCCGTTCAACGTGAACTCCATGGCGCAGGCGGCGGCAACCGTGGCGCTCGATGATGTCTCGCATATCCATGCCAGCCGCCAGGCCAACCGCGAAGGCATGGAAATGCTCGAGAATGCCTGTCATGAACGGGGCCTGGGCATCATCCCGTCGGCCGGTAATTTTATCGCGATCAATTTCGGTCAGCCCGCTGAAGGACTGTTCAGGGAAATGATGCAGCGCGGCGTTATCGTCAGGCCGGTTGCAAACTACGGCATGCCGAACCATCTTCGCGTCACCATTGGCAGCCAGGGTGAGAATGCGCGCTTCATTCATGTACTTGATGAGGTGCTTGCCTGCTGTGAGTAACACGCGCTTCGGGCATGTCGTCATCATCGGCGTCGGTTTGATCGGCGGCTCGCTGGCGCGTGCATTGAAAGAGCAGGGTGCGGTGGAGCGTATCACCGGTGTCGCCAGGAGCAGCCAGACACTGAACAAGGCGCTGCAACTCGGCGTGGTCGATGCCGTTGAAGCGAATGCGGCAACAGCGGTCAGGGATGCCGACATGATCGTGCTGGCTACGCCGGTGGCCACGATCCGGACGCTGCTGGAAAATATGCTGGACGCCATTCCCGCGCATTGCATCGTAACGGATGCCGGCAGCGTCAAGGGCAGTGTTGTCGATGCTGCGCGTGCCGTGCTAGGAGACAGGGTGGGGCAGTTTATCCCCGGTCACCCGATTGCAGGTACCGAGGAATCCGGTGTGGAGGCCTCCTTCCCAAGCCTGTATCAGAATCGTCGCGTGATCCTGACACCGTTGCCCGAGAACCGCAGCGAGGATGTGCAGCAAGTCCGTGACCTGTGGGAGATTTGCGGTGCAACCGTGGTTGAGATGCCGGTCACCGAACACGACGCCATCCTGGCGGCAACGAGCCACTTGCCCCACTTGCTGGCGTTTGCGCTGGTAGACTTTCTCTCTGCGCGCGACAACCAGAACGAGATCTTCGCCAACTCGGCCGGAGGTTTCCGTGACTTCACCCGCATCGCGGCCAGCAACCCGGTCATGTGGCGGGACATCTGCCTGGCCAACCGGGAGCAGCTGATACCGCTGCTCGGTGACGTGCAGGCCCAGCTGGCGGGTTATGCCGCGCTGCTCGAGCAAGGCGATGGTGAAGCACTGGAACAGGCGTTTAAACGGGCCAAGGCCGCACGTGATGAACTGCCCGGCATCGTGGCTTCAGGACTGGCAGACACACAGGCCGACGATGGCAAGGACGTGGAAGAATGAGTAAGCAACTCAGCGTATCAGCGGGCGGCAGCCTGACCGGTGAGATCACCGTACCGGGCGACAAGTCCATTTCCCATCGTTCGGTTATCTTCGGTGCGCTGGCGGACGGTGTAACACGCATCAGCGGATTGCTGGAAGGCATGGATGTGCTGGCGACGATCGCGGCCTTTCGGGCCATGGGCGTGGAAATCGAAGGCCCGGAAAACGGACAGTTGACCGTGCATGGCGTCGGCATTGATGGCCTGCAGGCACCTGCAGGTGACCTGGATATGGGTAACTCGGGTACCGCCATGCGACTGCTCGCCGGTTTGCTTGCCGGCCAGGCTTTCGACGCAAGACTTATTGGTGACGAATCACTTTCACGGCGTCCCATGCGCCGCGTTGTGGAACCGTTGACCACGATGGGTGCCGACATCAGCACGGCCGAAGGCGGTACACCGCCCATTGCCATACGTGGCGGTGCCAGCCTCAAGGGCATTGCCTACGACATGCCGATGGCCAGCGCCCAGGTCAAGTCGTGCCTGCTGCTGGCTGGTTTGAATGCCGAAGGCCGCACCTGCGTGACAGAACCCGCGCCGACGCGCAACCACACGGAGCAGATGCTGCAGGGCTTCGGTTATCCGGTACAGGTTGACGGCGCCACGGCCTGCGTTGAACCGGGTCATCGATTGAGCGCAACAGAACTGGTCGTACCGGGTGATATTTCCTCCTCGGCATTCTTCCTCGTCGGCGCAACGATCGCGCCGGGGTCCCGGCTGCTGATCAGGAACGTCGGCATCAACCCGACACGTATCGGCATCCTCAATGTCCTGAAGGCAATGGGCGCCGATATTCAACTTCAGGATCAACGTACCGTAGGCGGCGAACCGGTTGCCGACCTGCTGGTCCAGTCCGCATCGCTGACCGGTATCCACATCGATGAAGCCGACGTGCCGCTGGCCATCGATGAATTTCCTGCAATCTTCATCGCCGCCGCGGCAGCGCAGGGCGATACGCTGCTGACCGGGGCCGAAGAGTTGCGCGTCAAGGAAAGCGATCGCATCGCGGTCATGGCCGCCGGGCTGGCTGCTTTGGGTGTAGAGGTCGAGGAACGCCCGGATGGCATGCTGGTCAAAGGCGGGCGCATCAGGGGCGGCAGGGTTGACAGCCATGGCGATCATCGCATTGCCATGTCTTTTGCCATGGCCGGGCTCATCAGCGATGGCCCGATACTGATCGATGACTGCGACAACGTCGCCACGTCGTTTCCGACCTTCGCACAGCTGGCCGCCTCGTGCGGGCTCGGTGTCAGCGAACAGGACGCCTCATGAGCTCGGTGCCGGTGATCACGCTGGACGGACCGAGCGGATCCGGCAAGGGCACCGTCAGCACGCGCCTGGCCAGCAAGCTCGGCTGGCATTACCTGGACAGCGGTGCGATTTACCGTGCCCTGGCGCATGCGGCCGGTCTGGCCGGGGTAATGGAGTCTGGCGCGGCGGCAGAGATAGCCCGCGGCTTGCAGCTGGCCTTCCGGCCTGCGCCGGACGGCGGGGCAGCCGTGCTACTCGATGGCGCGGATATCACCGACGCGATCCGCACCGAGGAGTGCGGTGCACTGGCTTCGCGCTTCGCGGCAGATCCCGCGGTACGGGAAGCCCTGCTGCAACGTCAGCGTGATTTCCGCCAGGCGCCGGGACTGGTCGCAGACGGACGTGACATGGGCACGGTGGTTTTTCCCGATGCCGAGCACAAGATCTACCTGACTGCATCCGCTGAAGTACGTGCCGAACGCAGGCATAAGCAGTTGAAGCAAAAGGGAATTAATGATAGTATCGCGCGTCTTTTAGAGGTGATCAGGGAACGCGATGCCCGCGATGAAGGGCGCGAGACCTCACCATTGAAGCCCGCTGCAGACGCGATAGTGCTGGACACATCCGACATGTCTCTTGAAGAGGTGGTCGAATCTGTACAGCAGAAAGTCGGGTACAGCAGTCTGTCATAGCGGACCTATTAACCAATGCCCAACAGGGCCGTACCCGACATCCAACCTGAGTATTATCTTAAATCATGAGTGAATCATTCGCAGAATTACTGGAAGAAAGCCTGTCAAAGGCTGAAATGCGCACCGGCAAGGTCACCAAGGGCCTGATCGTAGACATGAACGACGATTTCGTCATCGTCAATGCCGGGCTGAAAACTGAGGGTGAAATTCCTGCCTTCCAGTTCAAGGACCTCGACGGCGAAATCAGCGTCAAGGTCGGTGACGAAGTAGAAGTTGCCATCGAATCAATTGAAGACGGCACAGGTGCTACCCGCCTGTCCCGTGAAAAAGCCATCCGCGCCCGCGCCTGGGACATCCTCGAGGAAGGTTTCGACCAGAACGCCATCGTTACCGGCCGTATCACCGGCAAGGTCAAGGGCGGTCTTACCGTATCCCTGGGTTCCATCCGCGCATTCCTGCCGGGTTCCCTGGTGGACGTACGTCCGGTCAAGGACACGGCCTACCTGGAAGGCAAGGATCTCGAATTCAAGGTCATCAAGCTGGACCGTCAGCGCAACAACGTCGTCGTGTCACGTCGTGCCGTTGTCGAGAAGGAGCTGAGCGCCGAACGCGATGCCCTGATGGAGAACATGGAAGAAGGCCAGATCATCAAGGGTATCGTCAAGAACCTGACCGACTACGGTGCCTTCGTCAACCTCGGCGGTATCGACGGTCTGCTGCACATCACCGACATCTCCTGGAAGCGCGTCAAGCATCCTTCAGAAGTGCTGACAGTCGGTGACGAAATCGAAGCTCGTGTGCTGAAGTTCGACAAGGAACGCAACCGTGTTTCTCTCGGCCTGAAGCAGATGGAAGACGATCCATGGGGCGATCTGCCCAAGCGCTACCCGCGCGACACCCGCCTGCTTGGCAAAGTCACCAACGTCACCGACTACGGTGCATTTGTTGAGATCGAAGACGGTGTCGAAGGCCTGGTACACGTATCAGAGATGGACTGGACCAACAAGAACACGCACCCGTCCAAGGTTGTACAGGTCGGTGACGAAGTCGAAGTCATGGTTCTCGATATCGACCCCGAGCGTCGCCGCATCTCACTCGGCATGAAGCAGTGCAAGACCAATCCATGGGAAGCCTTCGCTGCCACGCACAACAAGAACGACAAGGTTGTCGGCAACATCAAGTCGATCACTGACTTCGGTGTGTTCGTCGGACTCGACGGTGCCATCGACGGCCTCATTCACCTCAGCGACCTGTCATGGGACCGCCCCGGCGAAGAAGCCGTGGTGGACTTCAAGAAGGGCGATGAAGTTGAAGCAGTCATTCTTGCCATCGACGCCGAACGCGAGCGTATCTCCCTCGGCCTCAAGCAGGTTGACGGTGATCCGTTCTCAAGCTACGTCGCCGAGCATGGCAAGGGCTCCAAGGTATCCGGCACGGTTGAAAGTGTCGATGCCAAGGGCGCGGTAATCACGCTGGCTGACAATGTAAGCGGCTACCTGCGCGTATCCGAAATCTCGGTTGATCGTGTTGAAGACGCGCGCACCGAGATGAATGAAGGCGACACGCTTGAAGCCAAGATCACCAGCATCGATCGCAAGAGCCGCAGAATCTCGCTTTCCATCAAGGCGCTTGTTGCCGAGCAGGAAAGTGAAGTACTGCGTGAGTATACTGGCAGCCAGATGAGCAGCACTTCTTCACTGGGTGATGCTCTGAAGGAACAGCTGTCCAAAAAATAAACAGGCAAACGGAGGTCAGACCTATCCATGACTAAATCTGAACTGATCGATCAACTCTCGGCAGAGCAGAACCAACTCGGCTATCGTGATGTCGAGCTGGCCGTAAAGGAAATACTGGAAAGTCTGACCAACGCCCTGTCATCGGGAGAACGCATAGAGGTGCGTGGCTTTGGCAGCTTTACCCTGCATCATCGCCAGGCGCGTGTCGGCAGGAACCCGAAAACAGGCAGTTCCGTTTCGGTGCCGGACAAGCATGTCCCGCACTTCAAGCCGGGCAAAGAGTTGCGAACGCGAGTCGACAACCTTTCCTGAACGAAAACCCGCTTCGGCGGGTTTTTTATTGCCCGCTGACAACGGTAGAATAGGCAGTTAAATCCCGGCTGGTGTGGAATCATGAAGTTTTTCATTTACCTGATATTGTTTACCGTTGTTGCCGTGTTCGGGCTGACATTCACGCTCAAGAACGCCCAGCCGGTAGCGTTGCACTATTATCCTGACTTCGTGCTCACTGCACCCCTGTCCATCGTACTGCTGGCAACCCTGCTGATCGGTACCCTGTTCGGCATGTTCGTTACCTGGACAGCACTGCTGCACAAGAAGCGCGAACTGTCCCGTGCACGCAAGGAGATAGCCAGGCTGGATGAGGAAATTCAGAATCTGAGGAACATTCCGATCAAGGAACAGGCCTGAAGTGCTGGATCCTGTATGGCTGTTATTGCTACTGCCACTGGCGGCAGCTTCCGGATGGTTTGCCGGTCGCAGCGACCGTTCCTCCCGGTCACGCAATAAACCCGGCGAGATACCTTCAGAGTATTACAAGGGGCTTAACTTCCTGCTCAACGAGCAGCCCGACAAGGCCATCGAGGTGTTTATCAAGGTGCTCGAGGTCGATACCGAAACAGTTGAAACGCACCTCATGCTGGGCAGCCTGTTTCGACGTCGCGGCGAGGTGGAGCGCGCGACGCGCATCCATCAAAACCTGATAGCCCGACCCAACCTCGACCATAACCAGCGCAGCAACGCGTTGTTCGAACTGTCCCAGGACTACCTGAAGGCAGGCCTGCTGGACCGCGCCGAGAACCTGCTGCTCGAATATGCCGAGGCCGAAAGGGATTCTGAATCGGCCCTGCAGCATCTGCTGTATATCTATCAGCAGGAGAAGGAATGGGACCAGGCCATTGCGACGGCGAAGCGACTGGCCAGGGTATCGGGCAAGAGTGCCGACGAGATGATTGCCCACTTCTATTGCGAGAAAGCCGAAGAGGCCATCAATAGCATGGCCTACGAGGATGCAGGTGCCCTACTGAAACAGGCCCTGTCATCGGACCGTACCTCCGTTCGCGCGACCATCATGAAAGGCGATATCGCCCGCCGGCTTGATGACTGCAAAGACGCATTAAAGCAATGGCAGAAGATAGAGAAGCTCGATCCCCAGTATATTCCCGAAGTGCTGGAGCGCATGAAACAGTGCTATGTCGAGCTCGATGATCGGGAGAGCTGGGGTGAGTTCCTGCACAGTGTGCTGCATACCGAGGCGAGCATCCCGGTGACGCTGACGCTGGCAGATGAGATCGAGGAACGGGAAGGGCCCGACCAGGCAAGGAAATTCATCACCGCAGAGCTGCGCAAGCGGCCGTCCATGTCGGGCCTGGCCTACCTGGTCAGGTTGACCGGTATGCAGGCCAGCGGGCAGGCACAGGCCGATATGCAGATACTGCAGGGGATGATCGACAAGGCCGTCCACACGCGCCAGGGACACGTCTGCAAGCAGTGTGGTTTCAGGGCCAAGGCCATGCACTGGCAGTGTCCCAGCTGCAAGCGCTGGAACACCATCAAGCCGGCATGGGACCAGGTCTGTGATTGACGATCGGCCCATCATCGTGGCGCTGGACTTCGATAGTGCAGAGAAGGCACTGGCATTCGCCGGGCAACTGTCACCCGAGCGCTGCCGGGTCAAGGTCGGACTGGAGCTCTATACCCGGGCGGGCGCTGACCTGGTCAGGCAGCTCAATGATTCAGGCTTCGATGTGTTCCTGGACCTGAAATTCCATGACATTCCCAACACGGTTGCAGCGGCCTGCCGCCAGGCTGCAGGGCTGGGGGTGTGGATGCTGAATGTGCATGCGCTGGGCGGTGTGCGCATGATGCAGGCTGCACGGGAAGGTGTGGACAGCGTTGCGCAGCCACCGCATTTAATTGCCGTAACTGTGCTGACCAGCCACAGTGACGATGAACTCGCCCAGATAGGTATACCCGAGGATGCGGGCACTGAAGCGGCCCGGCTTGCCGGACTTGTTTCCCATGCCGGGCTCGACGGTGTTGTGTGCTCTGCACATGAAGCGGAGGTGCTGCGCAAGATGCATGGCGAGAACTTCATCCTGGTGACGCCGGGTATCCGCCTGCAGGG
>JARFQC010000138.1 GCA_029287965.1 Arenicellales bacterium | reverse complement strand
CTCTACATGTACGGCATCTGCGAAGGCATGAAGAACGAAGGCAAGTGCTCGAAGAAAGCCTGACTCCGGGCTGGTTAGCTGGCGACCTGCTCCAGCATCTCGCGCGCATGCGCGCGAGTCTGTTCGGTTATCTCGATTCCTCCCATCATCCTGGCAATTTCTTCTACCCTGCGGTCTGCGGCAAGGGTCTCTATGCGGGCCTCAACCGGATCGCCGGATTTACTGATTCTTAGTTGCTGGCCGGCATAGGCTGCTACCTGGGCAAGGTGGGTGATGCAAAGTACCTGCCTGCCTGACCCGAGCGAATGCAGCTGGCGTCCGACAATTTCCGCAACGCCTCCGCCAATTCCGACATCTATTTCGTCAAATACCAGCGTGGCAATGCCTGTATTTTCGGTAGTGCTCACCTGCAGGGCCAGGGCTATGCGCGACAGTTCACCGCCTGAGGCAACACGCCGTACGGGCATCAGTGTCTGCCCGGGGTTGGCGGCTACCATGAACTCGATCCTGTCGAGTCCGTGTCGCTTTAAATCTTCCAGGCGCTCAAGCCTGATACTGAAGCGACCTCCCTGCATGCCGAGTTCCTGCATGCGTGCCGTCACGTCTTCAGACAGCGTTTTCGCCGCGCTCTGCCTGCTTGCTGACAATCTTTCTGCCGCTGCTTGATTCTTCTTGGTCAGGCGTTCTATGTCCTGCTCAAGTTCGGCAATGCGTTCTTCACCGGATTCCATTTCTGCCAGCTCGGCTTGCAGCTGTTCATGATGGCCAGGCAGTTCATGCACCGTAACTCTATGTTTGCGCGCCAGGTCATGAAGCACGGCTATTTGCCCATCGACTTCAGCCAGGCGGCCCGGGTTGGCTTCAATGCGGTCGAGATACAGACGCAGTCCGCTAATGGCTTCCTCTATTTGAATGCCTGCTCCTGCAACCAGCTGGGACAGGTCGGCCAATGACGGATCGTGAGACTCCAGCTGCTGAATGGTAGAGAGGCTGCTGCTGAGCAGATTTTCCACGGTATTCTGGTCATCGCCTCCCAGGCTGTTGAGGGCAGAGTTCATCCCGTCTATGAGGTCACTCGCATTGGCCAGCCGACGGTGTTCACTCTCCAGGGTGACGATGTCATCCAGTGACAGGCCGAGCTCGTCAAATTCACCCACCTGGTAGCGCAGCAGGTCCAGCCGGGATACTCCGTCATCATTGTATGCAAGCAAGCGCTGCAGGTGCTGTTTGCGTTCCTGCAGTGTGTCGTAAAGTTCAGCGAGAGCGGTTAAGTCGTCACCGTGCCCTGCATGGCTGTCCAGGATGATGCGCTGTGCCTCGCTACGCAGCAGCGACTGGTGTTCGTGCTGGCCGTGGATATCGACCAGCAGGTCACCGAGTTCACGCAGCTGCTGCATGGTGACTGGCCGCCCGTTTATGTATCCGCGGCTGCTGCCTTCGCGACGAATAATCCGTCGCAACAGGCAGTCGCCATCGCTCTCCAGTTGGTTGTCGCTTAACCAGTCACGGGCAGGGGATGCACTGGTGAGATCGAAGCTGGCGATGATTTCGGATTCAGATTCACCGTGACGGATAACTTCGCTGCTTGACCTACCACCGAGGACGAGATTCAGTGCGTCAATCATTATGGATTTGCCAGCCCCGGTTTCACCGGTGATGGCCGTCATCCCGGGTGACAGGGTCAGCTCTGCATGGGTGACGATGGCGAAGTTGTCCAGGTAGAGGGAAGTCAGCATAGATGCGGTTACCTGGCTATTTCAGCCCCAGCCAAGCTTTTCGCGCAGTACATCATAGTGACTGTGATCCAGGGGCCTCAGCAGGCGAACCCGATGCTTACTCATGCCGATTGCCACTTCGTCGCCGTCCTGAAGCCTGACCGAAGACTGGCCGTCAAAGCTGACATAGGTGTTCTGCAACCCCGAATCCAGCATGCGGATTGTAACCGTGCTGCTGCTGTTGATGACCAGCGGCCGGTTGCTGAGCGTATGCGGGCAGATCGGCACCAGCGCGATGGCTTCCAGCGTGGGGTGCAGTATGGGGCCGTTTGCCGACAGTGCATAGGCCGTGGATCCGGTCGGCGTGGCGACAATAATCCCGTCAGCACGGGCGGAATTGACATGGTAGTCATCCACCAGGGTCTCATATTCAATCAGGCGCGCCAGTTCGCCCTTGCTTACGACTATATCGTTCAGGGCCTCTGAACTATGTATGGACCGCCCGGCGCGAAGTATTTCCGCACCCAGCATGATGCGTTTTTCTTCGCGGTACTGGCCATCGAGGATATGCTTGAGCGTGATATGCATGGCCTCACGCTGGATGTCGACAAGGAAGCCGAGGCGACCGAGATTGACCCCGGCAATGGGAATGTCGAGTGGTGCAACACGGCGTGAAATATCCAGTAAGGTGCCGTCGCCGCCGACGACAATGGCAATATCAGCCTGGGCTACCTGCCGGTCATCGTCGTTGGCGAGCAGTTCTGCGCCCAGGTCGAGTACGCAGCGCCCCAGTTCGGCAGCCGCTTCTGCCGCATCGGGGTCGTTGCGCTTCTCGAATATAATGATTTTGTTGAATTTCAGGGACATGGATTGCTTCGTCTGGCTCCCAGCAGAGAGTAATCGAGTTGTGTGCAGAACGGAAGAGCCGGGAACCACGTAAGCATTGTCTTTGCGAGTCAATGGTCAGATCGTAAAATACCTGTATATAAGCAGGCGACAATGTGGTCTGCGTGGTTATAATATCGACCGAAATGCTTATCTCACAATCATGACGCAATCACTGAATTCACGTGCAGAAATACTGCTCAAGGCCCTGATCGAGCAGTATATTGAAGGCGGCCAGCCGGTCGGTTCGCGCATGCTGGCACGTCATTCAGGGCTAAAGCTGAGCCCGGCAACAATTCGCAATGTCATGTCAGACCTCGAGGAGCTGGGGCTCATCCATTCTCCTCACACTTCGGCAGGCAGGGTGCCGACCCAGACGGGTTATCGTGTCTTCGTTGACTCCCTGATTAGCGTCAAGCCTGTACGATCAAATCTGAGCAACGAATTCGCCAGCAGCTTTTCAGGCGAACCTGACCTTGACCACCTGGTGCAGTCGGCCTCCTCCATGCTGTCAGAAGTGACTCGATTCGCCGGCGTCGTGATGGTGCCGCATACCGACCACGTCCTGTTCCGCCATATTGAATTCCTGTCCCTGGGCAGGCACCGCCTGCTGGTGATCCTGGTGAGCAAGGATGGCCGGGTGCAAAACCGGGTGATCACCACAGATCGGGATTATTCGCCGTCCGAACTGGTCGAAGCATCCAATTACTTCAACGAGACGTTCACCGGCCTGCCGCTCGACAAGGTCAGGATGATGCTGCTGCAGGGAATGGAGGAAGACAGTGCCGGGATGAACCAGGCCATCCAGGATGCCATCCGCATGGCACGCCAGGTCTTTTCAGATGATGAGGATGATGACCGTAGCCTGATGGTCAGTGGCGAGGAGAACCTGATAGAAGTACCCGACCTGAGTAACAACGAAACATTGCGCCGCCTGTTTGGCACATTCAAGGCCAAGCAGGATCTGCTCGATCTGCTGGAGCGCAGCATGGGCGTTGACGGTATCCGGATATTTATCGGTGAGGAGTCCGGCTACGACGCACTGGCGGATTGCTCGGTCGTCACTGCGCCCTTTCACAGGGATGACGATATCGTCGGGACACTCGGCGTCGTGGGTCCAACCCGCATGCATTATGACGAAGTGATACCCATCGTAGACATTACTGCCAGGCTCCTGTCGAATGCGCTGACCAGTTGAAATCAGTCTGCCTGGCTGGCTGGTCGCGGTGTTGGATTGTTTTCTGCTGAAATACCTTGAAGTCTGTCCTGTTATCCCCATTTACAGCCTGAATCTGTTCCCTTTAAGAGAGAAATCAATGAGTAAAAAAGACCCGGATGAACTGTTCAATGAGATCGAAGGTGACGATGTAGAAGTCGTCCGTGAAGAAATCGAGGAACACAACCGCGAAGTACCGCAGAAGACTATCGAAGCGCTGACGGAAGAACTGGAACAGGCGCGTGAAAACCTGTTGCGGGCCTCTGCCGAGGTCGAGAATATTCGTCGCCGGGCAGAAAACGACGTCATCAATGCGCGCAAGTATGCGGTAGAAAAGTTCGCTGCAGAAGTCCTGCTCGTACGGGACAGCCTCGACTCGGCGGCCCAGGTCGACCTGGATGCGGACAGGCGGGAAATTATCGAGAAAATGTCTGAAGGACTCACGCTGACATTGAAGCAGCTGGATAATGCCATGCACAAGTTCGACATTGTCGAGGTTGCACCGGAGCCCGGTGAAAAACTCGATCCTGAGAAGCACCAGGCGATGGGGCTGGCAGAAGCCGAGGGCATCGACACCAACCACATCGTTACGGTTATCCAGAAGGGGTACACGATCAAGGACCGGCTACTCCGTCCGGCCATGGTTATGGTCGCAAAATAGCGATAAATGAGGCCATCATGGGGCTTGAGATTTACCCGGATAGCCCCACCTGAGTATCAGTCAAGAAATTTAGTCATCGAGGACAGAACAAAATGGGAAAAATTATAGGTATTGACCTGGGTACCACCAACTCGTGCGTGGCCGTCATGGAGGCTGGCAAGGCGCGCGTGCTGGAAAACAAGGAAGGCGACCGCACCACCCCGTCCATCGTCGCCTACACGGATGATTCAGAAATTGTTGTGGGTCAGCCGGCCAAGCGCCAGGCTGTAACCAATCCACAGAATACCCTCTATGCCATCAAGCGCCTGATCGGGCGCAAGTTCAGCGAAGACGTTGTTCAGCGCGACATCGACCTGATGCCATACAAGATCGTCAAGGCGAAAAACGGCGATGCCTGGGTCGAGGTCAAAGGCAACCAGATGGCGCCACCCGAAGTTTCGGCACGCGTCCTGATGAAACTGAAAGCCGACGCCGAAGCCTATCTTGGCGAAGACGTCACCGAGGCCGTTATCACGGTTCCGGCCTATTTCAACGATTCACAGCGCCAGGCGACAAAGGATGCCGGTAAAATTGCCGGGCTGGATGTCAAACGCATCATCAACGAGCCCACCGCAGCGGCGCTGGCCTTCGGCATGGACAACAAGGAAGGCGATCGCACCGTGGCCATCTATGACCTCGGTGGCGGCACATTCGATATCTCTATCATTGAGATCGCGGATGTCGATGGTGAACACCAGTTCGAAGTGCTGTCGACCAACGGCGACACGTTCCTTGGTGGTGAGGACTTCGATACACGCGTGATCGACTACCTCGCCGACGAATTTAACAAGGACCAGGGTGTAGACCTGCGCAACGACCCGCTGGCCCTGCAGCGTCTCAAGGAAGCTGCTGAAAAGGCCAAGATCGAACTGTCTTCCACGACCCAGACGGAAATTAACCTGCCTTACATCACGGCTGATGCAAGCGGCCCGAAGCACCTGAATATCAAGCTGACACGCGCCAAGCTGGAAGCCCTGGTAGAGGATTTGGTGCAGCGTTCCATCGAACCCTGCCGCATTGCACTCAAGGATGCTGGCATGAACGCTACTGAAATCAGCGACGTAATCCTGGTCGGTGGCCAGACACGCATGCCCAAGGTGCAGGAAGTGGTCAAGGACTTCTTCGGCAAAGAACCACGCAAGGACGTTAACCCGGACGAAGCCGTGGCACTCGGTGCGGCAATCCAGGGCGGCGTACTCGGTGGTGACGTCAAGGACGAGCTGCTGCTGGATGTGACACCGCTGTCGCTGGGTATCGAAACCCTCGGTGGTGTCATGACCAAGCTGATCGAAAAAAACACAACGATCCCGACCAAGGCATCACAGGTGTTCTCGACGGCGGAAGACAACCAGAATGCGGTAACTGTGCATGTTCTTCAGGGTGAGCGGGAAATGGCTTCGGGCAACAAGTCGCTGGGTCGCTTCGACCTGACGGATATTCCCCCGGCACCGCGCGGCATGCCGCAGATCGAGGTGATCTTCGATATTGACGCCAACGGCATTATGCATGTGACGGCCAAAGACAAGGCGACCGGCAAGGAAAACAAGATTGTCATCAAGTCGAGTTCCGGTCTCAGCGATGATGAGATCGAAAGCATGGTCAGGGATGCAGAAGAGCATGCCGAAGAGGACCACAAGGCAAAAGAACTGGTCGACGCACGCAACCAGGGTGATGCCATGCTGCATTCGGTACGCAAGTCGCTGACTGACCTGGGTGATAAGGTCGATGCTGCAGACAAGGAAAACATCGAGTCTGCTGCGTCTGCCCTGGAAGAAGCCCTCAAGGGTGACGACAAGGCAGATATCGAGGCTAAAACCGAGGCGCTGGCCACGGCCAGTCACAAGCTGGCAGAGCAGGCCTACGCCGATGCTGCAGGAGCAGAAGCCGGCGGTGAGCCTGGCGGTGGCGCAGAACAACCTTCAGGTGCTGCTGCTGACGACGATGTCGTCGATGCGGAATTTGAAGAGATCAAGGACGACGACAAGAAGTAGGCATTACCCGTCTCGTACGGGGAGGCACAGCTGCCGGGCAGCTGTGCCTCTTCATCGTTAAGCTACTGAAGAAAGATTATGTCAAAGCGTGATTACTACGAAGTCCTGGGTGTGCAGACCAATGCCTCTGAGGCAGAAATTAAAAAGGCCTATCGCCGCCTGGCGATGAAGTACCATCCAGACCGCAATCCGGATGACAAGGAAGCAGAGGCCAGTTTCAAGGAAGCCAAGGAAGCTTACGAGGTCCTGGCGGATTCACAGAAACGTGCAGCCTATGACCAGTTCGGCCACGCCGGAGTCGATCCTTCCATGGGTGGTGGCGGTGGTGCTCACGCCGGCGGTTTTGGCGACATGTTCGGCGACATCTTTGGAGATATTTTCGGTGGTGGCCGCCGTGGTGGGCAACAGAATCGTGGCAATGACCTGCGTTACAACCTTGATCTGAGTCTCGAGGATGCCATCAAGGGCACCGAGGTGAAAATACGTATTCCTGTCATGGCGACCTGCAAAACCTGTCATGGCAGTGGAGCCAAGGCGGGCAGTACACCGGAGACCTGCTCTACCTGTGGCGGGCATGGCCAGGTCAGGATGCAGCAGGGTTTTTTCTCTGTTCAGCAGACCTGTCCGCAATGTCGTGGCAGTGGCAAGATTATCAAGGATCCCTGTAAGGACTGTCATGGCCAGGGGCGGATCAAGGAGCAGAAAACACTTTCGGTGAAAATTCCCGCCGGTGTAGATGAAGGTGACCAGGTGCGCCTCGCCGGAGAAGGTGAGGCAGCCGCAGGAGGCGGGCAATCCGGCGACCTCTATGTTGTCGTCCGGTTAAAACCGCATCCGATTTTCCAGCGCGAAGATACGAATCTTTATTGCGAAATGCCTGTCTCATTTTCCACTCTTGCACTGGGCGGTGAAATAGAAATCCCTACCCTTGACGGTCGTGCGAGTCTCAAGATTCCACACGGTACCCAGACGGACAAGGTATTCCGTCTGCGAGGAAAAGGTGTCAGGAATGTACGCAGCAGTCAGCTGGGTGACCTTTACTGCAAGCTCGTGGTCGAAACACCCGTCAACCTGAGTAAAGAACAGAAAGAATTGCTCGAGGCGTTCGACCTGTCCATGAAGGAAGGTGGCAAGCGGCACAGTCCGAAAGAAAGCTCCTGGACCGACAAGATCAAAACATTTCTGGACGACATCGTATCCTGAAATTGTGAGTCGGGTCAGCTGACTGCTTTATCAGCCTTTACACATTTCCCTGCATACCGGTTAGTATCATGGGTCATCATCTAGAATGAGGGTGGCCCATGATTATCTCGATCTACCGTAAACTCAGCATACTCGCTGTCATTTCGTCTGCACTGCTTATCTCCATGCCGCAGCCGGCATTAGCGGCTGAATCCACAGGCGAAGAGGACACCTTGTTATTCCCGGGCGAGGATACCAAGAACAAGCTGGTCTACCATTTCAACAAATCCGACGAAACATACCAACTGGCGGTACTCAATACGATCCGGAACATGTTGAGAAAATACGGGGACGACATCAAAATCGTCGTGTCTGTCATGGGGCCGGGTATCCATATGCTGTTAAAAGATCCCGGTGTTCCAGTCATACCCGCAGTACGCAACCAGGTAGAGAGCCTGGCGTTCTACGGTGTCGAATTTCATGCCTGCGGCAATACGCTAATTACCCTACGCAAGGAAGCTAATGACGTTGTTGAATTCGCCACAGTAGTTGATACCGGTGTTGCTGATCTGATGGAGTTGCAGCAGCAGGGTTATGCCTACGTGAGTTGGTGACAATTCATATAATCAGGATAAGAAGAAAATAGACTAAGCACCAGGAGGAGGCGCTATGCTGGATACATTAACGGACCTGACCGGCCAGATTTCAGGGCTACTATGGGGCAGCCCGATTACACTACTAGTGTTGCTGGGCACCGGTATCTATTTAACATTCCGCATGGGGCTGGTTCAGGTCCGCGGTTTCAAGCATTCGGTTGGCCTGATTTCAGGCAAATACCATGATCCGTCACATCAAGGCGAAGTGTCACATTTTCAAGCCCTGGCAACGGCTCTGTCCGCGACTGTGGGTACCGGTAATATTGCAGGCGTTGCGACCGCCATCTCGCTTGGTGGCCCCGGCGCTTTGTTCTGGATGTGGGTGACGGCCTTTTTCGGTATGGCGACAAAATTTACTGAATGCACCCTGTCGTTGAAATTCCGTGAGGTTGACGAGAATGGAAATATATCGGGCGGGCCGATGTACACACTCTTCCATGGTCTCAAAATGAAGCGCACCGCGTCAGCCTTCGCTGCATTCGCCCTGATTGCGGCTTTCGGAATCGGCAACATGGTGCAGGCGAATTCTGTTGTCGACGGCCTGAGTTATGTCTTTCCCGAGGCGGGGAATATGGGCTGGCTGATTGGCGTCTGCCTGGCCGTGCTGGTGGGACTGGTGATTCTTGGTGGTGTAAAACGTATTGCCAAGGTTGCCAGTGCTATCGTCCCTTTTATGGCGATACTTTATATCGCCGCCGCCTTGATTGTGCTGCTGAACCACATCGGTGAAATCCCCGCAGCGCTGGCAACCATTTTCAACCATGCCCTGAATCCCTGGGCGGTTGGTGGTGCTGCAGTAGGCGAGGCCATCCGCTGGGGTGTTGCGCGGGGTCTGTTTTCCAACGAGGCCGGCCTGGGGTCATCCCCGATCGCGCATGCCGCCGCACAGACCAACGAACCGGTACGAGAAGGCCTGGTGGCGATGATGGAGCCCTTCATTGATACGCTCGTGATTTGCAGCATGACGGGACTCGTCATTATCGTAACCGGCAGTTACATTGACAGACCCGATGAACTTGTCGGTGCTGCGTTGACGGCCCATGCCTTCAGCATGGACCTCGGTGTGGGCGGTGCCTACGTCGTTGGTTTCGGTCTCACGCTGTTTGCGTTTTCGACCATGATTGCATGGTCTTACTATGGCGACCGGTCTGCCAGGTTTATCTTTGGGGAAAAGGCAGTTGTACCGTATCGTATCGTGTTCACGCTAGTGGTCGTTATTGGTGCGGCCGTGCCGTTGCAACTCGTATGGAACCTCGCTGATATCACCAATATTCTTATGGCACTGCCCAACCTGCTTGGTCTCATACTACTTGCCGGGCTGGTACGTAAGCTACAGAAGAAGTATTTTACCGCTCACCGGGCCATGCCAATTCAATGACCAGAGATGTCCAGCCTGCGTCGGCTCTGCTCGATGATTCCGAGATAACGAAGACCGTGCAGGCTGCGCTCGACGAAGACGTCGGTAGCGGCGATCTCACGGCAGCGTTACTTCTGGACGAGTCGACGACGGCCCGGGTTATCAGCCGTGAAGAAGCGGTCATTTGTGGCCGTCCCTGGTTTGACAAGGTATTTCACCTGCTCGACCAGTCTATACAGATAGACTGGCTGATCCAGGAAGGTGAGCGTGCCGGCCCGGGGCAGACGCTCTGTCAATTGAACGGGTCATCCCGTGCCCTGGTGACGGGCGAGCGGACCGCATTGAATTTCCTGCAGACTCTTTCCGGTGTGGCTACTACGGTCAGGCTACATGTTAACGAAGTTCGCGGTACCAGGACCCGGATACTCGACACACGCAAGACTCTGCCAGGCCTGCGTAAAGCACAGAAGTACGCTGTTCGCTGCGGGGGCGGTTACAACCACAGGATAGGGCTATATGACGGTATCCTGATTAAAGAGAATCACATCCACGCAGCCGGCTCGCTCTGCTCAGCACTGGAACAGGCCCGCAAAAACGCAGACCCGGAATGCATGATTGAGGTCGAAGTCGAAAACCTTGATCAGTTACATGAGGCAATTGAATGCCGGGCAAGCCGTGTCTTGCTCGACAATTTCCCGCTGGAAATGCTTCCTGTTGCCGTGACACAGGCCGGCGATGTCGTAGAAACCGAAGTTTCAGGCAATGTAATTTTAGAGAATCTCGCGCAAATTGCAGCCACTGGAGTCGACTACATATCCGTCGGCGCCTTGACCAAAAATATTCGAGCAATCGATCTCTCCATGCGTTTTATCAATTAATTCATTTGTTTACAGATTTATCCTCACAAAAAAATGTAATTAATGTCGGCGCTTTTCATGGCTAGAAACCGCATTTATTCAAAAATTGATCTCGCCTAGTCTTGACTATATTAGGAAATGGTAATATTATCTCTGCCCACGATATGGCACCGCTGTGTGGCGAGGGTCGGAAACACTTCAGGGCTATGAGGACTTCGACTGCTTTATCGTACTTATCTAACTATTTAAAGGAGATTTCTAAATGAAACTGGTTAAAGTTATTTCTATCGCTGCTCTGATGAGCGTATCTGCCGCTTCTTCTGCCTGGTGGGGCAACAGCTGGGACAATGGTGACAGCTCAGGTTGGGGCGACGGACGTGGTTACGGATACGGCGACGGACGTGGTTATGGTTCTGGTTATGGTTCAGGTCGTACTGACGGCCGTGGTTACACCGACGGTGACATGGACGGCGACGTAGACGGCGAATTCAACATGTCTATCAAAGGTCGTGGACGTGGTAAAGGTCGTGGCCGCGGTTACGGTTCTGGCTACGGTTCTGGCTACGGTGACGGTTACGGTCGTGGTTCAGGCGACTACTACGGTTATGGCCGTGGTTACAACAACTACAACAGTGGTTACGGTTACGGTCCTCGCGGCTACGGCGCTCCTTA
Organism: Arenicellales bacterium; assembly: GCA_029287965.1. Lineage (GTDB taxonomy): Bacteria > Pseudomonadota > Gammaproteobacteria > BMS3Bbin11 > BMS3Bbin11 > JARFQC01. The sequence continues at coordinate 3,228 of JARFQC010000138.1, read as the reverse complement.
CGGTTACGGCGCTCCAGTAGCTCCGGCTGCTCCGACTGCACCTGCTGCTGACGAAGCCATGCCTGCTCGTCCGGCTGCTCCTGATTTCGCTGCACAGGACGCTGAGCGCATGAAAGAAATGCAGGCTCGCCGCGCTGCATTCATGGAACAGCAGAAGAAAGCAATGGAAGCACAGCGTAAAGCTTACGAAGAATTCATGAAGAATTCTCAGGCTGCTCCTGCTGCACCAGCTGCACCTGCTGCCAAGTAAGAACGTTTTAAGTTCTTTTTGCGGAAAGGCCTGTGTGGGCAACCACACAGGCCTTTTTTTATCCACAGTCAGCACAATCCTGGATTCAGATAAACAGGTCAGAAGGCCTGGTTGGCCTGAAGACTTCTCCTCATTTGTAAGACCGGAGGTTATAACATGAAAAATGTTGTTGCCCGCAGCACCCTGACCCGATACATGGCGTTTTCAGAAAAAGATGCCAAGCCTGACCGGGAGAAGGGAAGACGTGACGGGAAAAATGCTTTTCCCCGCCATGAAGCCAATGAGCCATCCCCGCATGAACTGGAACGGGTAGGCCAGGCGAAAGCCGCAATTACCGCCTATGACCGCCACCTGCATGACGTACGGGAACAACTGGATCTTGATATTGCATCACGCGAACAGGAACTTAACGAAGGTTATCTCGGCCAGAAGGAATCTGTAATTCATGCCAAGGAATCTGCGCTGGAAAATATCCGCCAGGAATCTGGTGCGAATTCCGAAGGCTTCCGTCAGTTGTACAACATCCAGGAGGAAAAAAAGGAGAATTTCAGGCGCGTGGAATTACGTTTGAACAGGCCTCTGCAGGTTCATTTCGTGCGTGTTTACATGGTCATGCTGACCGTGCTGGCAATTCTCGAAGCACCAATAAACAAATTGGCTGTTGAATTCTTTTTCCAGGAGTCTCCACTGTTGGCGATGGTACTGGCATTGACGGTCGGTATAGTTCTGGTCAGTCTGGCACATTTCCTTGGTGTTCTGCTCCGGCAGGGCGGTCATTATCGGGAAAAACTTGGATTGAAAAATTATCTGGGTAGTATCGCGGTGATCCTGGCTGTTGCCGGTAGCATGATCTACCTTATTTCCAGCCTGCGTCAACAGTATGTGAATTTCCTGTCCCAGGAACAGCAGACGGATCTTGCCGCTTTACTCTTGTCCGATGGAGTAGGCGGGCTGTTCGAGAGATCGATTCAGACTGAATTGGGCATAGCAGGGCTGACACTGTTGGTACTGAATGTTTCGATATTTCTGCTGGGCGTCCTGTTTTCATTTCTTCGTCATGATTCTGATCCCGATTACGAGAGGGTAACCATAGAGCGAGACAGGGCAGTTAGTAACCTGGTCGAGTACCGTAACAAATTCGAGCAGCGTGCTGCCGAACTACAGAGAGAATTCGACGAGAAAATCACTTACCTGGAAAAGAAATCACTCGATCTGGAAGCAGAGATTAGAGAGCTTCAGTCACAACGTGAGTCACTTGAAGTTCAGCGCGAGCATGACCTGAACATCGTTATCGACGTGCTGCGTCAGCAGATCCTTGCCTATCAGTCCGGTAATGTGGAAGCGAGAAACGGCAACGGTGTACCCGAGTATTTTGGTGAGCCGCCATTAACAGAGCTGCAGTCAAGAGTTGCAGCATGAGCAAACCACGGGTCGTAATAACTGTAGTTCTGACCTTGCTGAGTAGTTGGAGCAACAGTGCGTTCTCTGTTGCGGAAGATTACTGCGCACAGGGTTCTGGCGCTTTAACCGTGTTGCTGGTCGATCGCACCAGTTCCTACGATGTGCGGGACAAGGAGATCTTCGCCAACGGTGTCGCGGGTATTTACGAGCGGCTGGAAACAGGAGATAGGCTTATAGTGCATACGCTCACTGATGACTTTGCTACATCAGAGAAAGTATTTGATGCATGTCGACCCGGTTGTCGACAAGAGGGACTGGTCTCAGGCTTATTCAGTCAATGTCGGGAATCAGCGGCAAAAGTGGCTGACCGGCGTTTCCTGCAAAACTACCTTACAAGTGTTAAGCCGCTGATTGACGAACAGGAAGAGTACCCGGCATCCATGGTCATTGAAACGGTTGCCCACCTCGCGCAGGAATACGACAGGGATAAGCTTGTTACACTGATAATCTTTTCCGACATGATCGAGCACTCGCGTATGTCGCGTTTTATTTACCTCAATAGTAAAAGCATCAACAGCCTGCTGGAGAAGGTCGAGCGGCTGGGCCTGGTTCGGCCCATGGATGATGTTCAGGTTGAAATATTTGGGTTTGGACGCAGTCACGGCGATGGTCGTGATGGTTTGAGGCCTGAAGTAAAGCAAAATATAGAAGAGTTCTGGCGTGAGTATTTTCGTATGGCCGGAGCAAAATCGGTCCGTATCGGCACAAATTTCTGATTGATACATCAGTCGGGTAAAACTATTACGTAGATTTACCTAGTATTGGCAAGCATACGGTTATTTGGCACACTGCAGCGGATAATTAGCCCCGATGTAGCTGGAGTTTTGCCAAAAATGAGTTTTCATCTAAATCTTCGTTCCCTGGTTTACTCGCTTTCCGATGCGTTGGATCTGGTCGGCGTTGATGAACTCCATCATGGCAAGCGCGTTGCCAGCATGTCGGTCGACATTGCCAGGACAGCGGGTTTCGATGAGGATGAACTCGACGACCTTTTCATAGCTGCATTGCTTCATGATTGCGGTGTATCCAAAACTAAAACCTTCCAGACGCTCAACAAGGAACTGGAGTGGGAAGGTGCTGCAGACCACTGTGAAAAAGGTTATGAACTGCTGAAAAGCTGTGAGTTGCTCAGCGAATATGCTGATGTTATCCGATATCACCACACACCCTGGGAGGAACTCGGTCAGCTTGGACTCGATCGAAAAACAGTCGAACACGCCAATTGCATCTATCTTGCTGATCGCGTCGATGCACTGATTAGTCAGCATGCCGGATATCAGATGGTCGGGGTGCGCGATGAAATCAGGGATACGATCATTGGCATGTCTGACCGTCATTTCTCATCGATACTGGTAATGGCATTCGTTGATGCATCGGTGCATGACTCATTCTGGCTGGACCTGTCCTGGGAAAGCATGCAGGGACCGATGCTTGAATGGGTGCGTCATGGAGACAGCCGACCGATGGATTACAGCTACATTAAACAAATTGCAGTAATGTTCTCGGCAATCGTTGAT
>JARFQC010000064.1 GCA_029287965.1 Arenicellales bacterium | reverse complement strand
GGGTGGTAGCGTTGCGGGTCGCCGGGGCCGAACACCGTGACCGTCGGAGTACCTGCGGCCGCAGCCAGGTGACCGAGGCCGGAGTCGTTGCCGACAAATAGCCGGGCCTGTTGCAGTACGGCGGTGACCTCCAGCAGGCCCGTCTTGCCTGCAAGGTTAACGCAGGGCAGGCTGAGGCCTGCCTCGATCAGTGCGCAGCTGTTCCTGTCCGCCATACTGCCCAGCAGGATGACGGCGTCGAAATGAGTCTGTAATTCATTTTCCAGTGCTGTAAAGCGGTCGGCCGGCCAGCACTTGCCCTCCCAGCGAGCCCCCGGGCCCAGTGCCAGCCAGTGCTGGCCGGGTAGCCCCGATAGCTGATGCCGCGCATAGGCGTGTTCGACGCTGGTCAGCCAGACATGCACCGGCGGGATGGTTTCCAGCTGCTCGCGCTCCCGAATGACGCCGAAGTGACGTTCCACGGCATGCCGGCCCGCCGGCTTGCCACCACGCCGGGTCAGGCGTCGCCGTGCACATAACAGCAGGGTCAACCCGTCCGTGCGCAGGTCAACGATCAGGTCATAGCGCCGTCCCCGCAGTTGTTTGACCAGTGCAAGGGTGCCGCGCCAGCCGAGTTGCTTGTGCTTCAGGAAGACATTGCCCCGGTAGGGGCAGTGGTGGAACAGTTCACTGGCACGTGCGTCGGTGACGATGTCCATGACGGCCTGCGGGTATTTATTGTGCAGCGCCTCCAGTACCGGTGTGGTCAGCACGGCGTCGCCGATGTTGCTGAGCGTGATCAGCAGGATGCGGCGGGTCTGTGCGGTCAGGGTTTCAGGCATGGCGGAATTTGTTCTTCCCGGGTGGCTCTGTTGCCTCGATTGTTACCTGTAGGAGAGCTTTGCAGCGCGATCATGCTCGGGGCCGGGCATTATCGCGGCTGCAAGCCGCTTATATGGACCTCTCCCGTTTGTAAAGACGGCATGTGTTGGCTACCGGAAAATGACTGCTCGCTTATATTCGGCTCATTGATGGGGAATCACTATCCCCTAGCCATGATGGTATGCGCGCACGCCGACTCCTATACTCCTACGCGGCCCATAGGGCCATGCGCCTTCCCAGGTCTGTCGACGTCGGTCCAACCGTTTCGCCATCGCCTGTCGTCTTCGCAATCGTTGGTCGTTTGCTCCCCCTCGTTAACTTGTCGCTGTTAATCGATACCGCTACTGCTCTCTGGCCATGATGGCCCAGGCCTGACGGGCATTCTTATGTGCCAAGGCCACGCTGGCAATGTTAAAGCCACGGCGCTCCAGCAGACCCCGCAACCAGCAACTCTGGGGATCCTGTTTGTCACCCAGATGTCTTAAGGCCGAACGGGCACCATGAATCAGCAGCTGTCGCAGGTAACGGTCATGACCGCGTCTGAGGTGACCAATATGCACCGTGCCACCGGTACCTGAATGCCCCGGGGCCAGACCCAGATAGGCGGCAAACTGACGCCCACTGGGATAATCACGCACATCGGCCACCTTGACCCGCAGGGCACTGGCACCGAGCTTGCCCACACCGCTGAGTTCCTCGCGTAACTGTCGACTGATCTCATCCGCCTGCACCCGCTGATTAATCTGGCGCTCATAGTGATCCATGCGTCGCTGCAGCACGTCCATCTCCTCCAACACATCATTCACCAGTTCGACCAGCCCCAGGGTATGGGCTTCCTCCGTCTCGACAAAGCACCGTGCCCCTGCCCGCAGCGGCTTCAAGCCACGACCAAACACCACGCCATACTCGCCCAATAAGCCCCGCAGCTCGTTGGCCGCCGCATTGCGGTGGCTCATCAGCCGTGACCGTACCCGATGTAAGGCCTGCTCGGCTTCCTGGTCAACACGCTTCACACCCACAAAGTGCATCCCGGGTGACAGTGCCGCCGAGATGATCGCCTCCGCATCCCGGTAGTCGTTCTTCTGGCCACGCCGATAGGGCCTCACATGCTGGGGGGCAATCAACCGGACTGTGTGCCCTAACGCCTTGATACTTCGCGCCCAGTGATGGCTCGCACCACAGGCCTCCAACACCACCTTACAGGACTCAATCTGCGCCAGGGATGACAACAACCGACGCCGACTCAGCTGCTTGCGCCAGACATAGTGGCCGTGGGCATCCACACCTACCAGATGAAAAACCTGTTTTGCCGTATCGATACCAATCAGAGTAATCTTGTCCATGGGCCTCTCCTTTCTTTGTTCGGTAGAGCCAGTCTCTACCAAGGCCATTATGGGCCGTGATCCCTTCGGGATCTTTAAGGAGGGAGAGGTCCATACCATCTCCTACAAGACCGGACCAGAAGCTCACCAGCGGTGAATTCCAGAAACAGCATGAAATAGTCATTGCATCCTCTAAATCATGCGGTGAAATGGATTGTCGGGTCGTAATTAATGCAACTGTCGGGTACATATATCCAGACTTGCTACGAACAGTGTGTCAATGGATGCGGCCTGTCCCCGCCCTGGCTGGTTCGCGCGCCCTGACTTGCGTTCCAGCACGGCGGCTGGACACACGCGGCCGGCGCCGGCATCCCGGTAAGAAATGCGGGCTAATGCTTTTGGAGTAGTGCCAGGATATCTACAGACCGGCACGCAGCTGATCGGCCTGCCGCTGAACAGCCATAATCGTCTTTGTATCAAGACGTTCCAGATTGCGCCACTGCAGAGCGGTTCTTGGATGATGGGCGAAACGCTCTCGATGACGCGCGAGAAAATCCCAGTAAAGCGTTGTGTACGGACAGGCAGCCTCACCGGTGGCATGCGCAGGATCGTAGCGACAGCCCTTGCAGTAATTGCTCATACGGTTTATGTATTTTCCCGACGCTACATAGGGCTTGGAGGCCAGGTAGCCGCCATCTGCATACTGCGACATGCCAAGGGTATTGGGTAGCTCGACCCACTCCACGGCATCGACGTACACGGCCAGATACCACGCATGCACTGCCTTCGGGCGCACACCAAGCAGCAGGCAGAACAGCCCGGTAACCATCAGGCGCTGGATGTGATGGGCATAACCGAAGCGCAGGGTCTGTCCGAGGACTTCACGCAGGCACACCATCTCGGTATCGGCATTCCAGAAGAACCCGGGCAACTCCTGGCAGGCATCGAGCGCGTTGACATTGGCATAACCGGGCATCCTGTGCCAGTAAATTCCGCGCACAAACTCGCGCCAACCCAGGATCTGGCGCACGAAACCCTCGGCGCTGGCCAGGGGGATATCGTTCTCCTGCAGGGCGGCCTCGGCGGCGTACAGAACCTCGCGCGGGTCCAGCAGTTTCAGATTAAGGCTGCTCGAAAGCAGCGAATGATACAGGAACGGTTCTCCCGTCCACATCGCATCCTGGTACTGTCCGAACCGTGCCAGCCTGTGACCGACAAAATCCTCAAGTGCAATCCGGGCCTCT
>JARFQC010000055.1 GCA_029287965.1 Arenicellales bacterium | reverse complement strand
CCAGAATTCGGAGCTGACGACGAGCAGGTAGCCCAGGTAGGAATGGTTGGATACGCTGATGTAGTCCTGCACTTCATAGAATTTTTTCGAGTACACGTTCGACCAGGCATTTTCCTGTCCATCTACGACGCCCTGCCCCAGCGCGGTGTAGACTTCCTTGAAGGGCAGCTTCTGCGGCGTGCCGCCGAGCGACTTGATCATTGCCGCATGGACTTCCGAGCTTTGGATACGGAACTTCTTGCCGCGGAAATCTTCGGGTGCGAGGCGCAGCGGTGCATCGCCGCGTACCGAGAACACCTTCATGCCATTGTCCCAGAATCCCAGTGCCTTGATGCCCTTGCGTTCCAGCGGGCGGGTCATTTCTGCTGCCAGCGGGGAGTCCGCCAGCTTGTGCACGTCATTGATGTCATTGAATAAAAAAGGCAGATCAAAGATCTGCAGCTGGCGCGAGAACTTGACGAACTTGGACAGGCTCGGTGCGGCCATGATGCCGGTCTTGCCGCTGGCCAGACGCATGGCTTCCATAACCTTGTTGTCGTTATACAGCTGGGAATTCGGAAAGACTTCGACTTTCAGGCGCCCGGCGAGGCGCTGGTTAACCGTGTCGGCAAAGTACTGCGCCGCCCTGCCCTTTGGCGTCTGGGCGGCGACTACATGGGAAAACTTGATGGTGTATTCGGCCAGTGCCGTACCGGAATACAGTACGCACAGGGCGGTAATAATGATTGCTGGCAGCTTCCGCATGAACATTCTCCTTGGTTATGGGCCGGTCTGCGCGACACGGTGAATTATTTTTTTACAGTTATGCAGCTTGAATATACTGCACAAGACGTCATCTAGTCATAGTTGAACATGAACACGCACGACACCATACAGCCGGTGATTCTTCCGGGCGAATCCGAATTCGCAGTAACGCAGCCCGACGGCTCTCAGCTGCGTGGCTATTTTCATGATTCCGGCAGCGGCCCGGTCGGCGTGTTCGTGCATGGCTTTCGTTCGCATTGCAATGGTGAGAAATCACTGGCATTCGCCCGCCATGCACTCGGACAGGGACGCTCGTGGCTGCGTTTCGACATGCGCGGTCACGGCCTGTCGGACGGCGCGCTCGAAGACCAGGTAGTCAGCTACGCCCTGGCCGACCTGCAAGCAGTGCTAAACCTCACGGGTGATCGCAAGCTGATTATGCTGGGTTCGAGCATGGGCGGCTGGATGTCGCTGCTGGCGGCAATGCGCGAACCGCAGCGGGTGATCGGCATGGTGCTGATCGCACCGGCGTTCAACTTCGTGCAGAAAAATTTCGCCACCCTGCCCGCCGAGGTGCTCGCTACCTGGCAGCGTGACAGGCATATGTATTTCCCGGACGCCTATGGCAATGAGCCGTATGCGGTAGACTTCGCGATCATCGAGGACGCGCTGCAGTACGATGTCCTGTCGATACCGGTAGATCTGGATATACCCCTGCACATCATTCACGGCGAAGCCGATATAGTCATACCCTTGAGCAATACACACGAATTCATCGACAACGTGCAGTTAGACCGGCTGGTGCTGGAAACCGTGCCGGATGGCGACCATCGTCTGACTGACCATATTCCACTTATAACCAGCCACCTGGACCGGGTTTGGCAGGAGGCCCGTTCATGAACTTCTTTCCCTTGCTGGCAATACTCTTTCTCAGCCTGCCGCTGATAGAGATCTATTTCATGATCCAGATCGGCTCCGTGATCGGTGCCGGCTGGACCGTGCTGGCCATCATTTCCACGGCCGTACTCGGTGCCGCGCTGATTCGCCGCCAGGGCTTCGGTGTCTACATGCGCATGAACAGCAGCCTGGAGAAAGGTGAAATTCCCGCCATGGAGATGCTCGAGGGCCTCGCCCTGCTCGTCTCCGGCCTGATGCTGCTGACACCCGGGTTCATCACCGACGCGACAGGCTTCCTGCTGCTCGTACCGCCGCTGCGCCAGTGGCTGGTGCTGAACCTGCTGAAGCGGCATTTTATCCAGCAGGTCGATGTCACCGGCACACAAACTAAATATACGCACTCTGAGCTTGGTCAGAGGAAAGGACCAATAGACGGTGATTACCGCCGGATAGACGATTAGTGATTAAAGCGGTCCGGGTGGCTTGACAAGCTACCGGCCATGCTTATCATTAGCACTCAACTTCGGAGAGTGCTAACAATTCGTCGAAGCATTCCACTATTAATCTGAATTACACACAAACCTACCAAGTTTCAGGAGATCTCAAACATGAGTATACGTCCCCTACATGACCGGGTGATCGTGCGTCGCCTTGAAGAAGAGCGTACCTCGCCCGGCGGCATCGTCATTCCGGACACCGCCACCGAAAAGCCCAGCCAGGGTGAAATCGTTTCTGTCGGCAATGGCAAAATCAGTGAAAACGGCGATGTGCGTCCGCTCGACGTCAAGGCCGGCGACAAGGTCCTGTTCGGCAAATACTCCGGCACCGAAGTCAAAATCGACGGTGAAGAGCTGCTGGTGATGCGTGAAGACGACATCATGGCAGTGATCGACTAATCCTACCCATATTGAAAGAATCAAGAGGACACAAGCATGTCTGCAAAAGAAGTTAAGTTTGGAGAAAGTTCACGCGCGCGCATCCTGGCCGGTGTGAACGTCCTGGCCGATGCGGTCAAGGTTACCCTCGGCCCCAAGGGCCGTAACGTAGTACTGGACAAATCATTCGGCGCCCCGACCGTCACCAAGGACGGCGTATCGGTAGCCAAGGAAATCGAGCTGGAAGACAAGTTCGAGAACATGGGTGCACAGATGGTCAAGGAAGTCGCTTCCAAGACCTCCGACGTTGCCGGTGACGGCACCACCACTGCAACAGTTCTGGCCCAGGGCATGGTGCGTGA
>JARFQC010000033.1 GCA_029287965.1 Arenicellales bacterium | reverse complement strand
CCGCTGGCAATCAGCTTGGCAATCATCGGATCGTAATAGGCCGTAACCTCGCTGCCCTGCTCTACCCAGGTATCGACCCGGATGTCGGCGGGAAAACGCATATCAGTCAGCAGGCCCGCACAGGGCTGGAACTGCTTGCCGGGGTCTTCGGCATACAGGCGGGCCTGCACGGCCCAGCCTTGCGGTGCATGCCTGTATTCACCCAGGAAGGCGGTTTCACCGGCTGCACAGCGCAGCATCCACTCAACCAGGTCAACGCCGGTCACAACCTCGGTCACGCCATGCTCGACCTGCAGCCTGGTGTTGACCTCGAGAAAATAGAACGCACGCGACTGGCTGTCGTAAACATATTCAACGGTACCCGCAGACCGGTAATCAACCGCCTCACCGAGCCGAACGGCTGCCTCCATCAAACGCTGACGCAGACCGTCCTCGATACCGGGAGCCGGGGTTTCCTCGATTACTTTCTGGTTGCGGCGCTGCACCGAGCAATCACGCTCGCCCAGGGCGACGACCTTGCCGTGGCCATCGCCGAATATCTGTACTTCTATATGGCGTGCCTGCTCGACGTATTTTTCCAGGAAGATGCCGCCCTGGCTGAAATTGGACCGGGCCAGCCGCTCGACGGAGTGATAGGCATCGACAAGCTCCGCCTCGCTCCAGCACAGCTGCATGCCGATGCCGCCACCGCCCGCGGTGCTTTTGAGCATAACGGGGTAGCCGATGCCTTGTGCTTCTTTGACAGCTTCTTCGAGGTCGTCCAGCAAGCCAGTGCCGGGCAGCAGTGGCACTTCGTTGTCGGCAGCCAGTTTGCGTGCCGTGTGCTTGAGCCCGAAGTCGCGCATCTGTGCCGGTGTCGGGCCGATGAAGGCAATGCCGGCTGCCTCGCAGGCCTCGGCGAACTCCGCATTCTCGCTTAAGAAGCCATAGCCGGGATGGATGGCCTGCGCGCCGGTCTGGCGCGCCACATCGAGGATACGCTGACCGTCCAGGTAACTCTCGGATGCGGGCGCCGCACCGATGCAGACGGCTTCGTCAGCCTCGCTGACATGCAGGGAATGCCGGTCGGCCTCGGAATAGACGGAAACGGATGCAACGCCCATGTGCTTGAGCGTGCGGATAATACGGCAGGCAATCGCACCGCGATTGGCAATCAGGACTTTATCGAACATGAATAATCGAATTGGCTTGCGGGCCGTCCCGCGTTTTACATTCGATCGACCGGGTCGTCCCGGCGACTCAATCCCAGATCAATACTTCTATCGGCGTTGGATTATATCCGTTGCACGGGTTGTTGAGCTGGGGACAATTCGAGATTAACACGATGACGTTCATCAGCGCCTTCATCTCGACGTACTTGCCCGGCGCAGATATGCCATCCTCGAAAGTCAGACCCCCGTCCGGCGTGATCGGCACGTTCATGAAGAAATTGATGTTATGCGTGATATCACGCTTACCCATGCCAAACTGTTCATTCTCGGCGACGGCCAGCATCCAGCTGTCACGGCAGGCATGCATGCATTTCTTCTCCAGCGCATACCGTACCGTGTTGCTCTCGGTGGCGCAGGCGCCGCCAAGGGTATCGTGACGTCCGCAGGTATCGGCGACGATCTCCAGCATGGCGTTGTTCTCACTCGACCTAAGTACCGTACCCGATGTCAGGTAGACATTGCCCTGTTCGCGGATCGTATCCACCGCACTGTAGCGTTCACCGGTGTCGTCGGCGTTGTAAAACAGGGTGTCCGCTGCCTGGTTGCCTTCCAGGTCGACAATACGGAAGGTCTGTCCGGCTTTGACCACCTTCATGTAGTAGTCGCCGGCCGGTACAACGGTACGATCGATGGCCTGGCCTGCGATCAGCTCGCTGTTAACGATCATGACGCACCTCCGGCACCGAGATGATAGATATTATTGTTCTGAAAACCACGCTGGTTCTCGCCGCAGGCGTTCATGCATTCGTCATCGCTGGCGACGGGCGCTGCCTGGCGGATCTGGTAGGTGACGGGTCTGTACAGATACTCATCTGCCATGTTGAGCGGATGCGGGCAGGTATGCATCAGCACCAGGGTATCCATTTCAAAGCGCAGATCGACATGGTCACCGGCCTGGCTGTTGCCTTGCGCATAGGCCATGTTGCCCTCATCGTCGACGCTGACAGCAGTGAACAGGTTCAGCGGTGCTGCCATGTCCCTGCGCCCGAGCCCGTACTTGGCGAGTTCGACCAGGAAGGCGTCATAACCGTTCTGATGCCAGTCATTTCGATCTGCCTGGTAGTCGCGCTGCCCCCAGCGCTGTGCTACCAGCTTGGCCGTGCTGCTGCCATTGACAGTCTCGTGCCAGCCCACACTGTCGTCGATGATTGAACAGAAGATACGCCCCATGTCGGAGTACAGGCAGTGGCCGCGGGTCAGCTTGAAGGTATGCTGGCACTTCAAGGTGTCCGGCGCGTTGTAGCGTTCGAGCAGGTTGTCGGGGTTGTAGAACAGCATACCGAGGTTGGCGCCGCCCTCAACGTCGATCAGTCTCAGCGTCGTGCCGCGACGCATGCGCAGCGACCAGTGGCAGCCACCTGCCAGGGTATCTTCATAAAGCAGCTCAGGTGATGCTGCCATCTTGTCTGTCATGGTTTCTCCTCTGCCGTAATCAGGCTCTCGTCTCTGCTGGCAACGGATGCACCGGCGGCAGTATCGCTGCTGACATCAACAGCTTTCCGGTAATAACACCGCGGCAGGCGATCATGCTGTCGGCAATCTGTTTAAGCCGGTCAGCCGGTCCTTGTACGAGTATCACCTGCAAGCTCTGCTTGTGTTCCAGGTTGACGTTCAGTGTACTGATGACCTCATCGACATACTCATGCTGCAGGTCGGACAGCTGCTTGTGCAGGCCCGGCAGTGAATAGTCGTACACCAGGTTAATGGTACCGGCCATAATATCATGGCCAAGCTCGCTGCGATGTTCAGCCAGCTGCTGGTTGATCATTTCTGTCATGGCCTGCGAACGGCTGACGAAGCCACGTTTTGCGATCATGTTATCGAGATCGTCGAGCAGCCCCTCAGGCAAGGATACGCTGATGCGACTGACACCGGTTTTTGTTCCCACAGCATGCATTACCAGTACTCAAATCATCAGTTAGAAAACCGAGCTGACTTCATCATCAAGGGCCACCATGCGTACCATGTTCAGGTGATCACCATTGATCTCGACATTCGCTTCGGGAGGATGGATCAGGTCTTCAAGACGTTTCTTGGTAGCAAGGAATTCGGGGCTCAACAGCTGTTCGGGTGAACGTGGCTGCGGGACCGGTACTTCGATTAGTTCCTGAACCTCACCAGGATGAGCCTTCAGGACCAGTATCCGGTCAGCAAGATATATCGCCTCATCCAGGTCATGGGTAATGAACAGAATAGTGATATCGATGTTCTTCCAGATGTCCATCAGGTAGGACTGCATCTTTGCGCGCGTCTGTGCATCCAGCGCACCGAAGGGTTCATCCATCAGCAGGATCCTGGGCTGGTTGGCCAATGCGCGGGCAATCGCAACGCGTTGTTTCATGCCGCCCGACAACTGGTGCGGATAACTGTTGGCAAACTTCTCCAGTCCGACCAGTTCTATCCATTGCATTGCTTCGGTTTCTGATGGGACCCTGCCTTTACCTGATCTTTCAAGACCGAACATGACGTTCTTCTTCACGGTCAGCCATGGGAACAGTGTATAGCCCTGGAACACCATGCCACGGTCCGGCCCGGGCCCATGCACCACGTTTCCATCGAGCATGACACGCCCACTGGATTCGTTCTCCAGCCCGGCGAGTATGCGTATCAGGGTGGATTTACCACAGCCCGACGGCCCGATCACGCAGACAAATTCTCTCCGATGCGTCTTGAAGCTCACTTTGTTGAGCGCCGTTACGCTGCCCTGGGGGGTGTCGAATTGCTTGCTCAGTTGATCGACTTCAAGAATAACCGGACGCTGCTTGAGGCGGGTAAAACGATCCCGTACCTTGTCGCTCTGTTCGAGGTAGCTCGGTAGTTCAACGATACTCATGGTTAGTCATTCCTTGTGTTCATGCCCTGGCGGCTGCCTTTTCCCATGGGAAAATACGCTTGCCAAGACGGGCGAGAAGGATATCCGTCGTCAATCCGATAATGCCGATCATCATGATCGCGGCATAGACATTATCAAAGTTTTTGTAGCGTGCCTGCTGGGTGATAAACCAGGTGATACCCGAGCTGGTTCCGATCAACTCGGCCACGATCAGGTACGTCCAGGCCCAGCCGAGGAGAATACGCAAGTCCTTGTACAGGTCCGTTATGATGCCGGGAATCACGACCTTGAACAGCAGGGACAGGCGATCGGCACCCAGTGTCAGTGCTGCCTCGAGCAATGAGGGATCAAGTTTGCGTGTCGTGTTGCTAACGATCAGCACCTGTTGAAAGAAGGTGCCGATGAAAATAATCGCTATCTTCGGGGCTTCGTGGATACCCAGTATTGCAACCGCCAGTGCACCGAATGCCGGTGCGGGAAGATAACGGAAAAATTCTACGAAGGGCTCGGTCAGCCTCGATATAACATCGTAGGTACCAGCCAAAATGCCGAGCGGGACGCCGATGAGTGATGAGAGAAAGAAGCCCCAGAAGATGACCTGGATACTGTCCCAGAGACTCTCATGCAGCCATTTCTCGTTGCGCCGCTTGGGCTCGGTGGTAAATGCCGTATAGAACGCGATGGCCACTTCATGCGGTGCCGGCAGATAGACAGGGTTGGCGCGCACACCTTCCGGCAATGTTCCGCCAGATTCCTGCAACGTGGCCGATTCACGCTCGAACACATCGCGGTCGACCAGCATGCCTACCTTGAGGTAGGCCACATCACCGGGTGATGTGACCTCCATTTTTGGATGCCATAAAAATGGCAGGTAACTGACTGCGCTCCAGACCAGCAATGGCAGGATAAAGCTCATAATCGTCAGGACGAAGCGTTGCTTTGGTTTCAGCGGTTTCCTGACTGAAAACCATTGACGTTTTGCCATGACGATACCTACTTGAATGCTGACTGGAGCGGATAGACCGAGGATTACATTTCGGCCATCAGAGAAGGATCAATATAGCTCTTGATGTCTTCCGGCTTGTCATAGACCTTGTTGGCGACATTGAAGTCATCGGAGATCTTGGTCGAACCGTAGATCGATTCAAAGCCTTCGCCATCCTTGAAGAAACCCGCAGCCTCTTCCTTGGTCAGGATCTTCGTGCCATCGATAAAGGTCTTGTATTCAGCGGGATCGATACCGACGCGTGATGCCATGATGCTCACGGCATCTTCACGCGTTGCCGGGTCCATCAGGTAGTCGACAATGCGGTACCAGACCTGCATGACCTTCTTGTAGTCGTCGCGACGGTTGGCAAGACTTTGAGGAGATGCCACGTACATGTCGTAGATCAATCCGGGCTTATCTCTGGATGTATACAGTGCCTTGGATCCCGGAACGAGAGTCAGTGCAGTACCGGAACTTGGCTGCCAGGCAACGATTGCATCGACATCACCGGAAGCAAGCACCTGCGGCGTTTCGTTGGTCGGGACATTGACCAGTTCAACGTCGGCCTCGGTCATGCCATTATCTTCAAGCGCATTGAGCAGCAGCAGGTGGCTGACGAAGCCGACCTCGACACCGATTTTCTTGCCCTTGAGATCCTTGATGGATTCGATGCCCGGCTTGGCGATAACCATGTCGTTGCCGTTGCTGTAATCGTTCATCAGGAACATTACACCTTTGCCACCAGCCGAACCGGTCACCAGCGTATCGCCATTGGTCATGCCTACGGCATCAAGCTTGCCGGCGGCAAAGGCATCCATGGATGCCACGTAGTCGAACCATTCGAATTTCACATCGACGCCGGCTTCTTTGAACCAGCCCTTTTCGATGCCGATTTCCCAGGCTACCCAACCCGGCCAGTCGCTGTAGCCAATACGCAGCGGTTCAGCGGCGTGTGCGGAACCCGCTATAAAGAAGAGCCCCATCAGACCCATTACTGCTTTTTTCATCGTTGCCTTCATGATCACCTCTCGGTATTACGATTTAAGATAAATGTATTACTGTTAGAAGCAATTCACGTGCCAATGCTAAGTGGCCATGCTTTTCAATGAGTTAGCGCAAAAATGCTGACATTGCGGGTGCAGCCCTGCAGCGCGGGTGTTACCGGATAGTGCGCCTGCGCGCCAAACAGGTGCGTAGCTACCAGCCATGAATGGAAAAACATTACTTCCTCTTCAAACCCGGAACCGCGCCATTGCGTATGCATGCACTAAAAACTGTTGCAACTTTTGCCCAGTGTTCTGACAATGCATTGACAACATAACAACACGCGTTCACGGAACGGAATCATCCCCATGAAACATCTCCCGATCGTCGTTTTACTTTCAATGCCTACAGCAAGCCTGGCGGATCAGGCTGTACCTCTGCCGGACGACGTGTGGCAGCCACTGACACTCGAACAGGCCGAGTCGGTTTGTGTCTTCGAAAAATCCCAGCGGCCGTACATGGATCACAAGATGCATGACACGACGGACAAAAAGACTAAGCAATGCATTGAGAAAACGCGTAAATACGGACTTATCGGCCAAAATTTCCTCGGCCTGGCTGGCCATTATCGTGAGAAGAAGGCCGTTCGACAGAGGCAACTCGAACTCGAACGCCAGGCCAATAAACAGCAATCCATCGAGACCACGAGCGAACCAGCCATGCCGAAAGCAACTACACCACCGACCACCCCGACGACAACTACACGCGGCGGCGCAAAGACAGACAGTCAGCGCCTGGCCGACCTGGAAAAGCGACTCGAACAACTCGAGAAGGAAAATGCCAGGCTCAGAAAACAGTTTGAGGAAATAAAGGAATAGTCAACTGGCAAATGTAATTGACGACGAAGCGCTTTAGGCCTTGATGAATGCAGGCGAGCCATAGGCTTGAAGGACTCGCCTTTCTACCTGTGACTCCACATCAATAGCTTCTTTTTTTCGGTGCACTAAACCCTCGCCCGGCACCTCATCATCAACCCCACCTCTCTGCATCAAGAGAGTAGATGCTGTATCGACCCGTTGAAACCACAACCATTGTTTGCTGCCCTTCAGGCAGTCCTGAAGAACATCAATGCGCGGGGATCGGCTACCCGCCCGATGCGGGTCTTTTTTATTCAGATTCATGCAAAGCCGGACCATTCACTTAATGACCGCTTAACATCACGTAATACCAGAATGGGTCATGCGCAGTATTGCAACGCACAACGATTGAGCATAGAAATAGTTGGTCACCAGCAGTGATTATGTAACTTGTTTTTTTCATTACGCCGGGGTAGTTGGCACAGTTTCTGCTTTTATTGATTAGATGCGAGTTATTACACAACCGGTATCGATGACTCGAGTCCAGTAATCATGTGTAGCGATAAGAACTGGCCTAAGCTACATGCCAACTTAGACGTATCACCACCAACTGAACGAGCAGGTACAAATAACGATATCAACTGCAATTCCAGGTGTTGTCTGAGCAGATCTTGTAACGACCTGGTCCTGTGGTGCTTACGTCAATCGCTATACATACATAACACAACTTCAGAGAACCCGTCGTAAATAGTGATGTCCTGACAAGTTGACGGCTATCATCGACAAAGACAGGCCCTATGCACAACACCGTCTCACGTATCATTCATCAACTCTACGATAAATACCGTGGCTGTTCCGATGGTAAGCTCGCAGACTACATACCAGAATTGACGAGGGCCAATCCTGACTGGTTCGGAATCAGCGTAGCCACAGCAGATGGACACTTCTATAGCATCGGTGATGCTGAACAGGCTTTCACCATCCAGTCGATCTCGAAAGCATTCACCTTTGGCATGGTACTCGACGATCTCGGTGTCAACACGGTTGAGAAGCGCATTGGCGTTGAACCTTCCGGTGAAGCATTCAACTCGATAAGTCTCGATCCCATCAGTGGTCGCCCATACAACCCGATGATCAACGCCGGCGCGATCGCAGCCACCGGCCTCGTACGTGGCGATGATCTCGATGACCGTTTCGAAAAAATCCGCCACTGCTTCAGTCGCTACGCTGGAAGAGACCTCGATGTCGATGAGGAAGTCTATCGTTCGGAAAGTGAGACCGGTTTTCGAAATCGCGCCATCGCAAACCTGCTGCGTAACTTTGAAATGCTCGACGACCCTGTTGACGAAGCCGTTGAGGTGTATTTCAAGCAGTGCTCAATTCTAGTGACCTGCCGTGATCTGTCACTCATGGCCGCCTCTCTTGCAAACAGTGGAGTCAACCCCGTGACAGGCGAACGCGTACTAAAGCCTGACAACGTGGAGCGCGTCCTGAGCGTTATGAGCACCTGCGGCATGTACGATTACTCCGGAGAGTGGATATTTACTGTCGGCCTGCCGGCTAAAAGTGGTGTTGGCGGCGGTGTGGTTGGCGTCCTGCCCGGCCAGCTTGGTGTAGCGGTCTTTTCACCCCTGCTTGATGCAAAGGGAAACAGCGTACGTGGTGTACAAACATTCACCGAGCTTTCACGCCTATTCAACCTGCACCTCTTCAACTCTCCCGCTGTGGCCGGCCAGGCCATTCGACGTGTCTACAAGCTCAGCGAAGTCGGCTCACATCGTCAGCGCGTTAAGGCTCACCACGAAGCCATCCGCCAATACGGTCATAGCGTTACCATAGTCGAGATGCAGGGGGATTTCTTCTTTAGTGCGATGGAACATTTCGTTCGCGTGCAATCTGCCCATACGGCAGAAACTGTCACCTTCGTACTTGATCTTAGACGCGTCAATCTAACCGATAGCGCCACTGAAAATGTTCTCCTTGCCGTGATCAAGGAGTTGAATGCAGATAACAGGCAACTGATCGTCATCGATCCTGCAAACATACTCGAACATGCCCGCTATGACACTGAAATCTACGATGTACTATTTTTCGACGATATCGACATCGCCCTGGAGCACTGCGAGGAAATATTAATCCAGGCACATGTGGAGGCACCGATGATTAAAGGTCTCGTGCCCTTCCATGAATTCGAAATTTTCAACGACATGACGTCGCAGGAGTTATCGCTAATCGAGGGTTTACTTGGCATGGAAGGCTTTCCAGCCGGGTGCAAGATGATCGAGCAAGGCAGCGACCCGGAGAGCATCTATCTGCTGACCAAGGGATCCGTGAGCATAATCTACAACTCTTCCAACAACTCGGATGATCAGCTGCACCAGCGCATCGCTGCTTTCGGTCCCGGGGTCAGTTTCGGTGAACTTGCCGTCGTTGATTGCAGCAAGCGAACAGCAGATGTCTGGGCGGATGAAGATGTAACCTGTTATACGCTATCACTGGATAACCTTCGTATGCTGGAATCATCGTCAAGTGCTATACATGCAAAGATCATCCGCAACATTCTCATCATCAATATCGATCGTCTTCGCCGCACCAACCAGGAACTCGGATCTCTGAAGTCATGAAAGACCGCTTTAAGTTAACTCAATTCGCTGGAGTTTGTTGCATGTGCAAATCAAGTCACTCCGAAATGGAACCTGAACAATCATCAACCCGTTCTGAAGGCACTTATTCATGATCAAAAACAAAACACCGCTATTGGGA
>JARFQC010000247.1 GCA_029287965.1 Arenicellales bacterium | reverse complement strand
AACTCGCCGTAAGCCACCGCAAACCAGGTGCGCCCCATACGCGACACGGTCATGACATGGGACTTGTCAGCAATATTGTGTGTTTTGACGAATTGACTGACATTTGCCTGTTCCCAGCTGCCATACAACTGGATAGTCATGTGCCCCGGGTTGCGGGACATGAACCATTCGTTGCCTTTCAGACTGGATGGCTGTGACGGGCTCTTTGTTACGGCAGCTGCAGGCTTGGCGACGGTTTCGGGTTTAGGTTCGGGTTTAGGTTCGGGTTTAGGTTCGGGTTTAGGCTCTGTTTTAGGTTCGGCTTTCTTAACCGGTTTTTGTTGAGTCTCGGGAGGCTGCTTGGGCTGTTTCGCCGCTGCTGCCTCGTTGGCCTTGATGCTGGCCAGCATTTTCCTGGCATGCTCATCGCCGTTTTCGGCGGCCTTGGCATACCAGTACTTGCATTGCTCGGCATCCTGGGCGACGCCGATGCCACGACAGTACAGGCTGCCGATGTTGAACTGGGCCTGCACGAAATCCTGCCGGGCGGCTTTGAGCCACCAGGTTGCCGCAAGTGCTTCATCACTCTTGACGATCTCGCCATCCATGTACGCTGCACCCAGGTTGAACTGGGCCGGTGCGTATCCCTGCTCGGCCGAGCGGGTATACCATTCAATGGCCTTGGCGTTGTCGCGCTTCATGCTTTCTCCGCGGCTGTACATGACAGCGATGTTGAACTGGGCTTCAGCATTGCCCTTGCCTGCTTCTGCAAGCCAGAGTTCGTGCGCCTTGCTGTAATCCCCGGCGTCATAGGCGGCCTGGGCCTGGCTGACTGCATCTTTGCTTGTCGGCGCTTTGACAGGCACAGGTCTGGTTGCCGGCGCGGGACTCGCTGCTGCGCCCGTACTGGTTGAACCGGATGCAACAGAAGTATCGATCAGCGGTTTGATGGCCGAGAACTTGCGTGGCCATGGGGCGTGAGTACGCAGTGATTCAGGCAGCGACGCCAGGCCCTTGCGTGCATCGGCCAGTGAGCTGTATGCCCCATAGGTGACAGCAAACCAGGGCTTACCGTTAAAACGGGTGCTGAAATAACCGACCTTGCCACTGATTTTATTCTTGCGTATATAAGCCGCAGCTGCTTTTTCGGTTCTATGACCGGACAGTTGCAGTGTTGCCTTGTTACCCGGCTGTGCGAGATACCAGTCGTCGCGCATGATCGGCGAATCAGCCAGAGCGGGTTGTGCGATGAAGAATGACGTAGTCAGTAAAGCGAATATCGACGAGATGGCGGTGAAGGTATTCTTAAAATTCATCAGCGCTTCCAAGCCTTCCTTTTATGGGTAATTATTTTGTTGATGATAAGACACTGGGGGCAAACTTGCATTGCCCAAATCATCATAGTAGCGTACCTGAAATTTACTCATCCAGGCGCTGCTAATGCCCGTCGATTTATCCCGTATTCCCCTGTTCTCCGGTTTATCGGAAGAAGAGCTGAATTTACTTGCCTCGCATCTCAATACCCGCAGTTTTCCCAAGAATACTATCGTC
Source organism: Arenicellales bacterium (assembly GCA_029287965.1). Taxonomy (GTDB): domain Bacteria; phylum Pseudomonadota; class Gammaproteobacteria; order BMS3Bbin11; family BMS3Bbin11; genus JARFQC01. Next base: position 4,171 of record JARFQC010000247.1, on the reverse strand, counting down.
ATCACCGAGGGAGATTTGTCCGATTCCCTGTATATCGTCAACGAGGGGCAGGTCAAGATTTACGTCAGCGACGACGAGGGGCGTGAAATGCTGCTCAATATACTTGAGCCGGGCGATTACTTTGGCGAACTGGCGTTAATCGACAAGGAGCCGCGTTCCGCTTCAGCGATTACCATGAGCAACACCAAGCTTTCCATCATCTCGGGTCCGGATTTCAGGGAGACACTGAAGAAACACCCTGAACTGTCCATCAAGCTGATGTCGGCGCTCGTCATTCGGCTGCGTGAAGTCACTGACACGGTACGCCGGCTGGCACTGCTGGATGTGTACGGCAGAGTAACCACCACCCTGCTCTCCCTTGCGCGTGGTGACGGCGATCAGAAACGCGTCGAACCCAAGCTGACCCAGCAGGACATCGCCAACATGGTCGGCGCATCGAGGGAGATGGTCAGTCGCATCATGAAAGACCTCAAGACGGGCGGTTACATAGAAACCACAAAGGATGCCATAGTTATTCTCAAGCGCCTGCCGTCCAAGTGGTAGTTAAATTCAGCATTATAATTGCTGTCTAGAAGCCTGCTAACTGGATTCGCCAGTTTGCTTCATTATCTGCTCAACACGTAACCCATCGAGGAAATAAAATTGAAAACATTGTTCAAGCTCATTCTGGCAACGTCTTTGATGGCCGCTTCATCAATCGGGCTGGCCGGCTGGGATCCGGAAAAAGAACAGAAGGCAGTCGAGGCCATTGCTGAATTCAAGAAAGCTGACCCAGACCTGAAAGTCTTTATTGACAAGGCCTATGGCTATGCCGTGTTTCCTGCCGTCGGCAAAGGCGCCCTGATGTACGAGGCAAGCGTGGGTGGGCAGAAATTCTCCTACACACCCAAGCGACCAATCCTGCCGTTATCCTGATTGCTCCCGCATCACCACAGGTTTCCATTAACCCATGAATTACACCCGTCAAATTCTGGGCGCGCTGTTCAACTGGCGCACCCTGCTCTCTGTTGCGACATCTCTGGCATTGCTCGCCTTGCTGCTCGGTATCATCTCTGCCACCGGCCAGAACGTAAACCTGGAGACGCTGGGCGGCATCCTGCGCAGCATGCCCGTTTCGTTATTGCTGGCCTACCTGGGTATCCAGCTGATCGGTACACTGTTTCGTGCTTCACGTTACCAGTTGCTGATAAGGGCCGCGGGTGAAACGAATGTACCCGGGTTCGGTCATATGTACCTGGTGACCATGATTCGCAACATGGTGGTTGACATGCTGCCGGCCCGGCTCGGCGAACTGCTGTTCATCGCGATGCTTAACCGCGGATACAACGTACGAGCCAATGCCTGCATCTCTTCGTTGTCACTGAGCATCGTGCTTGATGTGGCGATCCTCGTGCCCGTGTTGTTCGTGCTCAGCGCCATTCCACTTGCCAATGCCGCGATGCAGCAGGGCATGCTGCCGATCGCGGTAGTGGTGATCGTCGCCGTCACTATCGTACTGCTGATGATGTACCCGGTACTGACCTATGTGACCCGTCTGATGACGCAGTGGAGTGAACACGGTTCATCACGCTGGTTGAAGAAACTTGCCGGATTTGTCGCGGATATCCACGAGGCGTTCGAAGAGACACGCCGCAGCCACATCCTTGGTCGCGCCCTGCTGCTGACGGTCGGCGTGCGAATCGCCAAGTACTCTGCGCTGTACTGCCTGTTCCTTGCCGCAACCATGCCGACCATGACGACATTGCAGTCGTTGGCGCCATGGGAAGTGTTGTCGACATTGATTGCGTCAGAGGCCACTGCCAGCGTGCCGCTGCCGACGTTCATGAGCTTTGGCAGCTATGAAGCAGGTGGCCTGGCGGCCTTAACCCTGCTCGGCTACCCGGCGGTGGATTCGGCCATGGCAGTGCTTTCCATGCATATAGCCAGTCAATCAATCGACTACATGCTTGGCGGTATAGGTATAATCCTGTTTTATTTTGCTGCATCCAACTGGCGTATGACTATCACTTCCACGGTAAATCCTCCTCGCCCCTGGCTCACCGGCGCCTCGGCATTGGCAATCGTCGGTGCACTGGCGCTGCTGGTCAGCCAGTACGGGCAATTCAAGGCATCGCGCTACCTGGTTCCTCCACCTGCCGGTAACATGGCTGCCACGGGTGGTACGGAAAAAGACAAGGCTAAAAATGCGACCCGGGGGCTCGATGGCTTCGTTGTCTGGAGTTCGAACCGGTACGGCAACCATGACATCGTGAAGCTGTCGCTGCCCGACTGGACCCTGACCCGACTGACCACGCATCCAAACTCGGAGTATTTCCCGCGAATTTCTCCGGATGGCAGGCAAATCGTGTTCTCGCGCGGTAAACGAAAATGGGTATCACATGGCGAACCCGAGTCCTGGGACGTGGTACTACTGGACCTCGATAGCGGCAAGGAGAGAATGCTTGCACGAGGTGGCAACACGCCGACCTGGTCTGAAGACGGCAACAAGGTCTTCTTTCAGCGCGACCGGGAGCAGTTCGTTGAAATCGACGTCAAGTCAGGCAAGGAACGTGTTCTGTTCAAGAGCGGCACCAAGCGCATTCCGGCAGGCGTGGAGTTGCAGACACCCAACTACAGTACGCCGCGGCAGCAATTGGCCGTCAGCTTCCGCGGGACGCGCAGGATGACAACACTGGTTCACCAGGTCAGCGGCATCAAGCGCCAGATCGGCTACGGTTGCCAGCTGACATGGTCACCGAAGGCCGATTACCTGTACTGGGTGGATGAAAAAGGCGGCCGCATGAAGAATCACATCAAACGTCTCGACCTGCCCGGCAAGGAGGATAAAGTCTGGCTGGACCTGCCCGGCAAATACAGCCATGAATATTTTCCCAAGGTGTCGAACACAGGTGAGTACATGGTGCTGGGTGCGAGCGCAGGCGGCCATGCCCATGATTCAGCAGACTATGAAATGTTTCTATGGAAAATAGGTACGCCGGCGAGTGGGGCGGTGCGCCTCAGCTACCATACCGGCAACGATAACTGGCCGGATATTTATTTGAAAAAGTAGCGCGATAACATGTCATCGCGGGCGCTTACCGGTCAGGGCACGAAATTGTTCATGAAGCGCATCGGACGACTCATTTTATTCATGTCATGTGACATGACGCCCGTAGAGTAGGTCATTTGCTTTATAGATTTGTTCATCTCGGCCATGTTGAACAACAGTGGTTCCAGTGTATTCAGCTTGGCTGACATGTTGCCGACTTCGTTTTCCATGCTCTTGATAGATGCGTTCATGCTATCTATGTCCTCCGCCATCGATGCAATGTGCGTGGACATCACCCTGATGGTGACGTCGAGGTCCGCGATGTTCTTGGACATTTCACTCAGATTGGGCCCCATGTTCGGGTCGATTGCGTCTGACATCCGATTCATGTCTTTTGTCAGACTGTAGATCAGCCAGAAGCCGGATATGGCAAGCAGGCCAAAGACCACCATTGCCGGGTAAGCCATGAGTTCCCATCGGCGGGCACTTTTCTGAAACTGCTTGGCAAAATCGGATAGAACGTATTCGAGACCAAGCAGCGCCGTTTGCTCGAGGTAGCGGGTTTCCTCGTCAGAAATTTCGGTCGTGTTGAAATCGTCCTGCCCGGTTTGATTCTTTTGCGTCATCTCTTCATCCATCTTGCTGCCGGTTTACCGTTGCATGACTCCTCGAGCCAGGCAGCATGCTCTTGAAGAATTCTTATTATTCAGTTTGATACGAGTATAGTCACTCGATACCTGCATGGCCAGAAGCCGCTCCGGAAATGACAGGGCCAAAGGTTGCTTCGTCTACGCGTCGGAAGAGGCTGCGGGCCTGAAAAGCGCAATTTCATCTAAAAATGCTTCACCGTAGCGTTCGAGCTTGCTTTCTCCGATGCCGTTGATACTTCGCATCGATGCCTGGCTTTCCGGTTTCCTGCGCGCCAGTTCGGCCAGTGTTCTGTCATGGAAGATGATATATGGCGGAACGCCCTGCTCGTTCGCCAGGCGGGATCTCAGGTCACGCAATTCCTGGAACAGCCCCTGCTCTTCTGATGTCAGGTCTTCATGAATCACCGTTATTGCAGCAGACCGGGTCTTGCGAGCCGGACGCTTGTATTGACGCAGCAGGAGCTGTTCCTCTCCACGCAACAGGTTGCGGCAT
>JARFQC010000213.1 GCA_029287965.1 Arenicellales bacterium | reverse complement strand
CGGCAATGATTTACTGAAGTCCTGTATCGAGGTCCCGACAATCGAAACAATCAGTGCGCCGAACAGCCCGATACCGACGACGACCAGGGTCATGGCCAGCCACAACGGTGCACCCTTGCCCGTCAGCCAGTTTATTGCCGGAGCGCAGATTATGGCGATGAAGATAGCGAGCAGAAAAGGCACGATCAAACTGGCAGCCGCTTTCATGCCCGCGACGATGATGATAAAGCACGCCAGGCCGAGCGTGATGCGCAGTGCGTTTCCCTGTATGGCTACCGGATACATGCGCGCCATGCTAACGTCGCTACCCCGTTGCCGGCAAGTTAAGCTGTGTGAAACAACATTTGCCCGGCACATCGACAGGCCCCCAAAAACAATGGTTTGACTGGGTTTATGAGAATCATTATCATTCGCGATCCAAATCATGTCCCGGAGCACATGTCATGACCAAAATTTCTGCCTGGCCGCTACTGATAATGGCTGCCATCCTTTGCATCCCCGCCTCACAGGCTGCAGACGATATCGTCGTCTACTCGGCACGCAAGGAACACCTGATCAAACCGCTGTTTGATGCCTATACGGAAAAGACCGGCGTCAACATTACCTATATCACTGACAAGGCCGGACCACTGCTGGCGCGCATCAAGGCCGAAGGCGCCAATACACCCGCGGACATGCTGATGACGGTCGATGCCGGCAACCTCTGGCAGGCTGCCAACGAAGACATCCTGGCAAGCGTCGATTCGCCCGTTCTGGACAAGCATATCCCCGCCCACCTGCGTGATCCGGACAACCGCTGGTTCGGCCTGTCGATCCGTGCGCGGACCATCGTCTACAGCACCGAGCGCGTCAAGGACGGCGAACTGGTCAGCTACGAAGGCCTTGCTGATCCGTCGTGGAAGGGTCGCCTGTGTCTGCGTACATCGAAGAAAGTCTACAACCAGTCACTGGTGGCGATGATGATCGCGCGCCTGGGTGAGGAGAAAACCGAACAGATCGTGCGCGGCTGGGTCGACAACCTGGCGACACCGCCATTCTCCAACGATACCAAGGCCATGCAGGCCGTCGCTGCCGGCCAGTGTGACGCGACCATCGTCAACACTTACTACTACGGTCGCCTGCTGCGTAAGGAACCGGATACGAAGCTGGCAATTTTCTGGCCCAACCAGTCCGGCAACGGTGTACACGTTAATATTTCAGGGGCCGGTGTCACCAAACATGCCAGGCATAGTGAGGCAGCCATCAAGCTGCTGGAATGGTTGTCCTCGACCGAGGCCCAGAATATGTACGCATCGCTGAACATGGAATACCCGGTCAATACCGCCGTAGCTGCCGATCCCTATGTGGCGGGCTGGGGCGACTTCGTCAGCGACACCACCAATCTCGGCAAGGCAGGCGAATTGCAGGCACGCGCCGTCATGCTGATGGATCGCGCCGGCTACAAGTAGCCGGCCACCTACTGCGATGGCAGCAGCACAGCCATCTGGCGGAGCCGGCGCTGCACAGGCGTCGGCGAGCTCCGCCCGTAATTTCCTGGCCTATCGCTGGCAGCTGATCAGCCTGCCAATAGCAGGGCTTGTCCTGGTCCCCTTGCTGGTTATTTTTTCCGGCTGGCTGAACCCCGAAACCGAGACCTGGCGCCACCTCGCCGAGACTGTTCTCGGTGAACTCATCGTCAACACCCTGGTTCTGCTGCTCGGCGTCGGTGCGGGCGTCCTGATGCTCGGCGTCGGACTGGCCTGGCTGACATCCATGTGCCGCTTCCCGGGCCGGCGCTTTTTCGACTGGGCGCTGATGCTGCCGCTGGCACTGCCCGCCTATGTTCTCGCATTCGTGTTCATCGGTCTGTTCGATTTTTCCGGCCCCGTGCAGGGTACGTTGCGTGAATGGTTCGGCCCGCGTGGCTACTGGTTTCCCGAGGTGCGCTCGACCGGCGGGGTGATCCTGGTCATGGTGCTGGTGCTGTACCCGTATGTATACATGCTGGCGCGCACAGCCTTCCTGACCCAGGGTCGCGGTACGCTCGATGCGGCACGCATGCTCGGCCTGGGGCCATGGGGCGCGTTCTTCCGCGTGGCACTGCCGATGGCCAGACCGGCCATTGCAGCCGGTACCGCACTGGCCCTGATGGAGACACTGGCCGACTTCGGCACAGTAGCAGTATTCAACTACGACACCTTCACTACGGCGATCTACAAGGCCTGGTTCGGCCTGTTCAACCTGCAGGCAGCCGCGCAGCTGGCCTCATTGCTGCTGCTGTTCGTGGCCATGACTCTGCTGCTGGAACGCCGCGCACGCGGTCGCAGCCGCTATGCCGAAGGCAGCCGCGGAGGCCAGCCGCATCGCATCCACCTGACCGGCTGGCATGCCGGGCTCGCCACCGGAGCGGCTACCCTGGTTTTCAGCGCTGCATTCCTGCTGCCCATGCTGCAATTGCTGGCCTGGGCATGGGACATCGTCCGCGCAGAACTGGATGCCCGTTACCTGGATCTGCTGCTGAATACGCTGATGCTCGGTATCAGCGCCGCCTTCGTGACCGTAACCGGTGCCCTGTTGCTCGCCTTTGCCCGCCGCTACCAGCGCGATGCGCTGACCGGCGCAGCCGTCAATATCGCCACGCTCGGCTATGCCCTGCCCGGCTCAGTGCTGGCAGTGGGCATCATGCTGACCCTGACCGGTGTCGATAACTTTCTCCAGTCCGTGGCGCGGGGCTTCGGTTTCGACGCCTCGGGCCCAGTGCTGACGGGCACTATAGCCGCCCTGCTGCTGGCCTACCTGGTGCGCTTCCTCGCCGTGGCCTTCGGCCCGATTGACAGTACACTGGGCCGGATTCGCGACAGCCTTCCCGAGGCGGCGCGCATTCTCGGTGCCACGCCGCGCGAGGTACTCACCCGGGTATTCCTGCCCTTGCTCAGCCCCGGTATCCTGACCGCCATACTGCTGGTAACGGTCGACGTGATGAAGGAAATGCCGGCCACCCTGCTGCTGAGGCCTTTCGGCTGGGACACACTGGCCGTGCGCATCTACGAACTGACCTCGGAAGGTGAGTGGGAACGCGCGGCGCTGCCCGCCATTACCCTGGTTATGGCCGGTCTGCTGCCGGTGCTGCTGCTGGTGATTCGATCGGCAAGATCGGCTAACGTTGCGGGGAGAGCTGAACGAACATGACGAACCTGCTGACCATAGACAACATACGCGCCGGTTATAACGGCCACAGCGTGATAGACAATTTCTCGCTGGAAATACAGGAAGGCGAACTGACCTGCCTGCTCGGCCCGAGCGGCTGCGGTAAAACAACTGTGTTGCGTGCCATCGCCGGCTTCGAACCGTTGCTGGGTGGTGAGATCCGTCTTAACGGTAAAACGATTTCGAGCAGCAGGCATACCCTGCCCCCGGATCGACGCGGCCTGGGCATGGTATTCCAGGACTATGCATTGTTCCCCCACCTCACCGTTGCCGACAACATCTCGTTCGGCCTGCACCGACGGTCACGCCGGGAGCAGCAGCGCATCGCGGATGACATGCTTGAACTGGCTGGCCTGGAGGGACTGGGTGACCGTTATCCGCACGAATTATCCGGCGGTCAGCAACAGCGAGTCGCCGTGGCCCGTGCGCTGGCGCCCGAGCCGCAATTGCTGCTGCTCGACGAGCCTTTCTCGAATCTCGATGTAGAGCTGCGTGAACGACTGGCGCTGGACGTGCGTGACATTCTCAAGGAACGCGGCATCGCGGCAGTGTTCGTAACCCATGACCAGCACGAGGCCTTCGTCATGGGCGAGCGTGTGGCGGTCATGCAGCAGGGCAACGTGCAGCAAATAGACAGCCCGTTCAACCTCTACCATGAACCTACCAGCCGCTTCGTGGCCGACTTTATCGGCCAGGGCCGTTTTATCGACGGCACCATGGTTGGCGCCGGCACCGTTGATACCGTGTTCGGAGAATTGACCGGCAACCTGACCTACAACTACCCGGTCGGCTGTGAAGTGGATGTACTGCTGCGGCCTGATGACGTGATGATCAGCGATGGCGGCGAGTACAACGTGGTAGTCAGCGATCGCGCCTTCAAGGGTGCTGAGACGATGTACACGGTGCGCCTGGCTACCGGTGAAGAAATACTTTCCCTGATGCCCAGTCATATCGACCTGCAGGTCGGCGAGGAGACGGGACTTACCCTGTCGGCCGACCACCTGATCCTGTTCCCCAAGGAAGGTACCCGGACCTAATCAGAACAGTTATTATTCCTGACATTCTGTTCAGCGAGGTAACCATGACTGTCCCGTTCTGGAGTCTGCTCGTCATCCTGGTCATCCCCTACCTGCTGTTCTTCTACACCATGCGCTGCCGGGCGCAACAGCTCGGTGAGATCGAAAACCACTATCCGCGTATTCAGTACACCCTGCTCGACGGTATCGGTGCGCGTGCATGCGGCGCACAGAAGAACGCCTGGGAAGCGGCTATCATGTTCACCGCTGCAGTCATGGTGGCCCACCTTGGTGGTGCCGATCCACAGCTGTCGTCGATTCTCGCCGTCACTTTCGTAGCACTCCGTATCCTGCATGCGCTGTTTTACCTGGCCGACAAACCGGCACTGAGAACGCTGGTGTTCGTTTCGGGAACGGTCTGTGCGGTCGCACTATTCCTGCTGCCTGCCTTTTCCAACAATAGCTTATGAGCAAGGAAACACGATCGAAATGAAAATCTACGGCCACCCGAAAACCCGCTCGCTGCGCGCTGTCTGGGCCGCCGAGGAAGCCGGACTGGAGTACGACTACCACAAGGTCAGGCTGATGCGCGGGGAACACCGCCAGGCCGACTACCTGCAACTGAATCCCGGCGGCAAGGTACCCACGCTGGTCGATGGTGAGCTGGTGCTGACAGAATCCTACGCCATCTGCAGCTACCTCGGCAGCAAGGCACACGGAAGCGATCTGGTCCCGCACAACGCTGATGACCGGGCACCTTACGACCAGTGGTGCAGCTTTGCCATTACCGAACTGGAGCAGCCGTTGTGGACTATCGCCAAGCACACTTTCGTACTACCCGAGGAACATCGCAGGCCGGAAATCATGGACACTGCCGAATGGGAGTTTGCCAGGGCCGCCAGCGTGCTGAGTGAAGGCCTGGCAGATAGGCCGTACATACTCGGCGAGACCTTCACTGTCGCGGACATCCTCCTTGCGCATACACTTCTCTGGGCAGCGAATCGCGAACTTGCCGCTGAACAAAGAAACCTGCAGGATTACCTGCAGCGATGCACCGGGCGCGAGGCACTGCAACGTGCCAACAGCAGAGAAACCGGCAAGACGGTATAAGGCCCACAGGCTAATGATGCAGAACGAATCAGGCAACACGCTCAGAATGTCCTCCGGCGGCATGATTTACGATGCACTGCTGCGCCTGCATGTTCAGTCCACGGACAGCTACAACTTCAGTCGGCGCCTCATTTTCCTGGTCACGCTGTGCCTTGCCCCGCTTGTCATACTATCCACCTACGAGGGATCCCTGTACGGCAGTGGTCTTGACGTACCGCTGCTGCATGACGTAGAGGTCTACGTGAGGTTCCTGATCGCGCTGCCAGTCCTGGTGCTTGCCGACGCCATCATCGACCCGCTGATCGCCTACATGACCCAGAGCCTGCACCGGTCTGGCATCATCGACGAAGAGCACAAACCGCGTATCGACCAGGCGATTGCCCGGGTAAAGCATGGCAAGGACTCTTACTGGGCCGACAGTGTGGTGCTGCTTATCGTGCTGTCGATCATTCTCGCTTACCTGGTCAACATCGATGAACTGGATATCAGCACCCAGTATACGATCTGGGCGATTACGCATACCGACCAGGGCGCAACGCCTACCCTGGCCGGCTGGTGGTTCCTGCTGGTCAGCTCCGCGATTCTGAATATCATCCTGATTCGCTGGTTGTGGCGCTTCCTGCTGTGGGTCGGTTTCCTGTTTCGCGTATCCCGGATACCGCTCAAGCTGCAGCCCGCCCATCCGGACCTGACAGGTGGCCTTGGCATACTGAGAAACGGTGAAAATGCCTTTACCATCATCTTCTTTGCCTTTGGTGCCATTCTAGCCGCCAGCCTGGCGGAGGAAATCATCCATTCGCCAATGACGCTGCGTGAGTCCCTGCCCGTCATCATGACCTTCATCGTATCCGTTATCGTTGTCCTGACGCTTCCGCTGTTGTTCTTTTCCCGGCAGCTGGCTATCGCCAGCCGCTGGGGGCGGATGGCCTATGGTGACCTGGGATACCGCTTGTCACGCGCCTTCGACAAAAAATGGGCGGACCCGGCAGACACGTCCAACGGCGACAAGCTGCTCGATACCGCAGACAGTTCCGTGGTGTGCGACTACGCGGATGTCTATGGCGCTGCCCGGGACATGCGCATCATCCCCATCAGCCTGCGCGGATTCATCGAGCAGGCCGTGGTGCTTGCACTGCCGTTCCTGCCACTGGTCTTCTCGGAGCAGTCGCTGCCGGACCTGCTATCACGCATATTACACTCCATGCTTTGATCAGTACGCTTAGATCAGCTGATCTGGCGTGTCAATCGAATTGCACCGCCAGGCGCCCGCTGTTTATCTCGTCGATGAAACGCGCATAGTCCCGCTCGTTCTGGTCCGCGTATGACGCGGCAAAGCCGGCCATGGCTTCATCGAAGGCATCACTGGCACCGAGGTACCCGGCAATCGCGACCGGGTCGCCGCTGCGGGCGTGGGCACGTGCCAGTGTCCAGCCGCATAAACCGGCCAGGTATTCGAGATCAGGCAGCGTCAGGTTCTCGACATCCACCGACCCCTTCCAGTCGCGCAACTGCCGCCAGTAGTAATCGGTGCCAGTCTTCGTACCCCGCGTCCAGCCGAGAAAGGAATCGCTGACCGTCTGCAACAAGCGCTGGCCTTCAACGACCCGCTGCCCCTGATTTTCATAGGGGCCAGGGGTGAGATACTCGGCCAGCGCCGATGGCTTTGCTTCTTTCAATTGCAGAAATAATGGATCGTTACGATCCCTGCCCTCGAGCAGCATTATCAGGCAGCGTGTTCCCACGCTGCCCACCCCGACCACCTTGAGTGCCACGTCAATATTGCAATAATGCCCAAGTAAACGCTTACTACTATCGGGTAGGCTGGACCGGTAGGCAGCGAATTCGTGCTCTGCAAGCTGCTGCAGGTCACTGCCAGATTTATGATGCGTGGCCAGCAATTCCCGCATCGGCACCAGCCACGGGGGATCGCTCCTGATTCGATACTGACCGTCCTGCTCCTCTGCCAG
>JARFQC010000177.1 GCA_029287965.1 Arenicellales bacterium | reverse complement strand
CGACTGCTCCTGCGAGAACCCTGCACCGGGGCAATAGTGCGGAACCCGTCACGCTTGACCCTCATCAGTCAGAAGATGTTGCCACCGGCAACATAGCCCGCGACCTGTTCGAAGGACTTACCAGCGAAGCGCGTGATGGCAGTATTATCCCGGGGCTGGCTGCTCGCTGGGACATCAGTGACGACGGCAGAACCTATACGTTCTACCTGCGAGAAAACCTCGCATGGTCAAACGGTGAAGCGCTGTCGACTGCAGACATCATTTATTCTTTTCGACGAGCAATCGATCCAGCGACAGGGGCACCGATGGCCGACCTGCTGCTACCCATCATCAATGCGCCGGAAATAATGCAAGGGCAGCGACCGGTAGATCAGCTCGGTATCAAGCAGCTAGACGAACGAACACTGGTAATCACATTGAGCACGCCGACGCCCTGGTTGCTTGAAGTGCTTAGCCACCCGATCGCCGCACCAGTACACGCAAAGTCCCTATCTGAACATGGCGGCAAGGCATTTACCCCGGGCAAGCTCATATCCAATGGCGCATACCGGTTGTCTGCATGGTCACCTTATGAACGCATCATCCTGAAGCGCAACAAACATTACTATGCGAATGCGGACAGCTGGTTTGACAGCGTTGTCTACTATCCCATCGATAATAACAACCTGGAATTCAACCGCTACCGGGCAGGCGAACTGGACTGGACGGACACGATACCGCCCAACAAGCTGGCAATGATCCATCGCGACCTGCCGGGACAGGATTTCATCAGCCCCTACCTGGGTACCTACTACTACGGTTTCAACCTGACCCGGCCTCCATTCAAAGGCAACCCGTCCCTGCGAAGAGCCCTTTCCCTAGCCATTGACCGAAACGTGATTACGAAAAAACTGCTTGGCAACGGTGAACTGCCAGCCGAACGCTGGCTGCCCCCCGGCCTTGCAGGGCGCCCTGACCAAACAACAACGTACAAACAGGACAGGCGACAGCAGATCACAGAGGCTAAGCGGCTATACCAGGAAGCAGGTTACGGACCATCCAGGCCGCTCAATCTGACGCTTCACTACAACAGCAGCGAACAGAACAAGCGCATAGCCGTTGCGATCAGTGCCATGTGGAAATCTGCCCTGGGCATCAAAACTGAGCTCGTCAACGAGGAATGGAAGGTCTTCCTCGCCAACCGGAAAGGCAAGGTGGTGACACAGGCCTACCGGGCTTCATGGATTGCGGACTTCAATGATGCAAGCAGCTTCCTGGCGCTCTTTACTACCGGACACATAAAAAATGATACCGGCTATGCCAATGCGACATACGATGCCCTGGTAAATGAAATCAACTTCAGCCGCAATGCCGACAACAGAAGCAAGCTCATCAACCAGGCAGAGCAACTTCTGCTGGATGACCAGGTCATCATGCCGATCTACCATTATGTATCCCGCCACCTGGTAAAACCGGATATACGTGGCTACGAGACCAACCCGCTGGATCATCATTATACGAAACACCTGTCCAGGCACCCGGCCGATTGATGACGTGCCGGCTTTTCCCTGGAGCCGCGCAATTCCTGGCGTGTGAATGCATTACATTTGATCAGCTACCGGCAGCAATTTCATCAACTGGTTCTGTATGCTTTGCCAACGGCTCTTTGCCGGTTCCTTGATCCGGACTCCCGCAGAGGATGTCCATCGAAGTTCACCGTCTTCTTCAGTGATGCGCCAGGCGTTTTCCGGCTTTATCAGGATTTGAAACGACGAACGCAATGCGTCTGCCAGTTCAGGCGAGCGCAGTACCACACCCAGTTCCGTGTTGAGATATAACGACCGCGGATCCAGGTTCAGTGACCCGATAAATACCAGGTCATCGTCGAATATGATGTACTTGGAATGCAGTGACGCATCTTCCGCTTTATCACCTGCTGCCAGTTGCGCATCTCCACGCATTTCGTACAAGTCCACCCCTGTGTCCAGGATAGCCCGGCGGTATCGTGCATAGGCAGAATGGGCAATAACGATGTCATTGGAAGCAAGAGAGTTAGTGATGATTGTAATCTTGACGCCACGCTCATTAAGCTCGTTTGCAATCTTGAACATGTTCTCTGTCGGAACCAGGTAAGGTGACACGATGAGCACTTCACGCTGCACCGTGTTCGTGATCTCGGCTAGATCCGCTGCGATATCATCCGGCCGATCAAACCAGCGCACATCAGGGTCATCGATGACTGTACCGGCATTCTGCAGCGGGTAGCCGTTGCATAGCCTGTCGATCGTCTCTCTGATTCCTGCATCATTCAGCACTTCAAGCAACTCAGGATGCTCAGCCAGCCTGTTGTCAATTCGTTGCCTGAGTAAGTCCAGGTCATCTTTTCGCATTGAAAAACTAGCCAGATCTTCCACGGGAGAAGCCCAGCGGCTGTTCCAGTAGTCATCAAACCCGTCAGACAGCTCACCTACTACAGACCCCGACAGGAGTATGTCCGTATCGATGAAATTTCGCTCGAGACTGTAGCCGAAATAGTCATCACCGATATTTCTTCCACCGAGAATAGCCAGCTTGTTGTCTGCAACCAGCAGCTTGTTATGCATACGGTGGTTCAGGCGGTTACCGTCGATCGCAAACTCTGCAGCGCGAAAGAGCTCGAATGGAGCAAGCACGCGGACGCTGAAAGGGTTGAATATGCGTATATCAATATTCGGATGGGCGTTGATGACGTTTAAGCGACTGACCAGGCCCTGCATGAATACATCGTCAAGTAGTGCACGCACGCGAACACCCCGGTCGGCAGCGCGCAATAGCTTTTCGATAACCAGTATTCCGGTGGGATCGTTTTTCCAGATAAAGTACTGTACATCGATGCTGTGTTCGGCTGCGTCGATAAGATCGATACGTGATGTCAGGGCAAACCTTGCGTCCTCAATGAGCAGCGCACGCGGCACAGCACAAGGTACCGGAGGGATATATTCGGCAACCCATGTTTTGTTATCGTGCCTCTGCAGTTCCGACACCGGGTCATCATTCTTCCCGGCACCCGACATGTACACACACCCTGCCATGCAGCTTGCGAGCACCAGGACACAGAGTCGCAAGGCAGCATTGCAGCTGCTCACTACATTTTTGTGGTTGCCCTTTGCGGTCATGGTTTCACCTGCCTGTATAACTCATGAACAAGCTGCCGACAGGACAAACCGTATACCATGGTTCACTACCTGCCCGGGCAGTCCGGCAAATCGGTTGCCGCCCGCTGCTGAACATCTTAATGAAATAGTTTACGTATAAAATTAGCAGGTCGCTGATGCCTGCGGATATGCGAATGAACACAGGCAGCCTGCATCCAGGAGACGGGCAATACAGGAACGATGTGAGGTATTTACCAGCACCGGAGTGGATAAAAAGCATACTAACCTCCCACAACAGGTTAATGATGATTTTTACTATTTTTCAATTACCACTATATTCCCCGGACCCATTAATGCGCAAGAAATGCAGGGTTATTTAGCCGTTATGATAATGACACCCGTCGAACAAACTGGTTGAGAAGATAAATGGATAAACGCGATTCCGGATTCTGGTTTATACAGGTGCCAGGCTGGCTGTTATGCCTGTACCTTGTCTATGCGCAGGCGATTCCTGCTTTCAATTATGATCTTGGCGTTTCAATGGGTACCCAGGAACCCGCCAGCCGCATCACAGAAATAGGCGCTGCATTCTGGTATGGATTTGCCCTGGGCGACCTGCTGATCTATATCCCTCTGCTTGCTGCCGGCCTGGCCGATCACTGGCAGAGGAACAACCGCGGACAGGTGCTGCTTGCTGCAGCCCTGGGTATAACCGTCTACTGGCCCATTGTGTGCCTCGCCGCAGTCGCTGATGCACGAGGCGCACCCGGCTGGCAGATTGATAACGAAGCGGTTTACTGGGCAGTCCTCCCTGCAATCTCCCTGTGGGGGATGGTGGGTTTGGTGCTGCTGATACGTTCAAGGAGATAACCCTTACCATGAAATCCCATTTGCTGTTCAGCCTGCTGCTGATGAACGGCCTCATGCCTGCATTGGCTGAGCAATCCCCAGGTAGCATGCTCGCAACTGTCCTGTCTGCAGACAGACAAGCCTGGCAAGTTGAACCGATTCTCACGGTTGGCGACCAGGTTGGAGACTACGTGTTTCCAGGCGTACCTGACGGCATGGGCATATTGTTAAGTGATGACGCTATTCACGCTGATATTTTTATCAATCATGAAATGCGTGAAAAACAGGGCCATGCCTATCAACTAAAGAACGGCACACAGCTGAACGGGGCAAGAATTTCCGCCTTGAGGGTCAACCGGCAATCCGCCAGGCCCGTGTCTGCAGGCCTCGCCTATGATGCGATCGTCGACAGGCTGGGCCGCCCCGTGACATCCGCGGCCCAGGTCAACGAACGCAATCATCCTTCCGCAGGCCTGTCGCGTTTATGTTCTGCAAGACTGGTTGAATCCGGATCACTGGGATTCGTGGACGACATCTACCTGACCGGTGAGGAAACCGATACGATGGACTCGCATGGCCGCGGAGGAAGCATCTGGGCTCTCGACCCCGGCAGCAGAAAGCTCTGGGCGGCTCCGCTCCTGGGCCGCGGAGCTTGGGAGAATGTCACGCCCGTTGCGCCGGCGGCACCCGGCGAAATAGCGCTGCTACTGGGCGATGACAAACCGGGTGCACCGTTGTACCTGTATCGCGGCACCAAGCAGGCTGACGGAAATTTTCTCGCCCGCAACGGTCTTGCCGCAGGCCGTCTGTACTGCTGGCGAGCGGACAATGGTGCGACCTCGCCCGCTGACTTCCATGGTACGGGTCGGAAACTGTCAGGCAGTTTTGTACCCGTGCTTGTCAGCGATGCAACGAAGGCCGGCAAGCGAGGCTTCGACAGTCAGGGTTTCCTGGACAGCAGCCGCATGCGGGCAGGTGCGCTGCGTTCCGGGTGCTTCGGCTTTTCCCGTCCCGAAGATTTACATAACGCCCCCGAAGACCCGGGCAAGATCGTGTTTTCGTCCACCGGACACGCGGGACTGTTCTCGAGCGATGTCTGGGGTACCTTGTACATCCTGCAGGTCGACACAGCAAAGCTCACCGCTAGTTTACGTATTTTGTATGACGGCGATGATAAGGGACATCGGGATGAAGGCATTCGCAGTCCGGATAACCTGACCTGGTCAGATGACGGATTCGTATATGTTCAGGAAGACAACGCCATCGGGACAGGGGCATTCGGCAATAACGGCATGGAAGCCTCTATCTGGCAGATTGATCCGGCTGGGGGAGAGCCTGCCCGCATTGCCATTGTCGACCGTAGCGTCGTGCTGCCGCGCGGCAGTCATGACAAGTACGCCGGCAAGTTGGGTGCATGGGAAACATCAGGCATTATCGATGTCAGCAGGGCCTTTTCCCGCAAGCCCGATGAAACGGTACTGCTGGTCAACGTACAGGCACATGGGATACAGGACGGCAACATTGGCGGCAAACAAGGCCTGGTGCAGTCCGGTCAGCTCCTGCTGTTAAGGCACTAGGCCCAGTCAGGCTGAAAAAGTTCGATGTACTCTTCCAGTGAACGGCGGCCATGCTCGCAGTCATCGTACAGGTGATAGCTGGAAATTCGCAGTTCGGGAAAGCGCCAGCACAATTGTCCATCTCCGGTATCAAAATGAACTACCCACAGGTTACTGGCCGTCACGCCAAGCCTTCTGAGTTTGCCAATCCACTCCTGCACGATAGCGCGATACTCGTTCTCGGCAAGTTCGGCTGATGCTTCCGACATCAGGCTGTCCTGCAGCCGGGAACGCAGCGGTTCCAGCTTTTTATGTGCCGCTGCGGTTATCTTCAATATCAACGGCATCAATGCACGCGCCTCGGCAAGCGTAAACACGCGGGGCTCTCCATAGGGGACGATTTGTGCCACGAAGTCGTGGTCGTGCTCATACATTTTTCAGGCGCCTGTCTGTCAGCATGGCTTTCACGGGTATTCTCATTATCAGGACAATAATAAAGTAGCTTGCAATCCCTGCCATGATCAACGCTGTGAGACGCGTAACACGATAAACGAGCGATGATTCTGTCCATAGTGCAGTGTCTCCTGCACCAGCCATCAGGACCGCACCCATCACTGCACAGGCCAGCAAGACCTTTGCCAGATAGGACGTCCAGCCCGGCTGGGGGATGAAGACACGGTCACGACGCAGATACCAGAATAACAGGCCGCAGTTTACATAGGCGGCAATACTGACAGCCAGGGCCAGTCCGACATGCGCCATCGGCTTGAACAGCAACAGGCTCATAATGATGTTCACGCTCACAGAGATCACGGCAACTTTTGCCGGGGTGCGGGTATCCTGGCGGGCAAAAAATCCCGGTGCCAGCACCTTGACCAGGATCAGGCCGGGCAGACCAATAGAAAAGGCCACCAGGCTCTGCCCTGCCATCACCACGTCATAGGCGGTAAAGGCGCCATACTGAAATATTGTCGCTACAAGCGGTTCGGCCAGCAGGATCAACGCGACCGAAGCGGGCAAGCCGATCAGGAAACACCAGCGCAGCCCCCAGTCCAGCAGCACCGAAAACTCATCCGCACCACGTTTCTGGTGCGTGTCAGCAAGTGCCGGGAGTATTACTGTCGCCAGGGCGATACCAAATATACCGAGGGGGAACTCCATTAACCGGTCGGAGTAGTAAAGCCAGGAGACACTGCCTGTAACCAGGAACGAGGCCAGCAAGGTATTGATCAGAAGATTAATCTGGGCAACCGAACTGCCGATAATGGCAGGCACCATTAATTTGCCGACCTGGCGCACACCGGGGTCCTTCCAATCGGGTTTTGGTGCAACCAGCAAGCCCATTTTCTTCAGGGCCGGGAACTGGAATAGCAGCTGCACGAAACCTGCCGCAAAAACGCCCCAGGCCAGTGCGATAGCACTGCCGTCCATCAGCGGAGCCAGCAGCAATGCTGCAGCTATCATGCAGAGGTTAAGGAGTACCGGGGTAAATGCGGGCACGGCGAACTGGTGGTAGGCATTCATGATGCCAGCAGCCATCGCTACCAGGGAAATGAACACCAGGTACGGAAACGTAATCTGCAGCATGGTGACTGTAATTGAAAACTTTTCCGGGTCATCCAGGAATCCGGGGGCGAGGACTGTCACGACGCCTGATGAGAAAACTATCCCAGCCAGTACCAACGCCAGCAGAACAAGCCCAAGAGAAGCCGACATGTGGCTGATAAATAATCGTATCGACAGCGCATCATCACGGCTGCGGTATTCGCTCAGGACCGGTACGAAGGCCTGTGAGAACGCGCCTTCGCCAAAAATCCTGCGGAAGAAATTCGGAATCCTGAAGGCGACGTAGAATGCATCTGCAGCAACTGTGGCGCTTGCACCGATAAAGCTTGCCAGCACGACATCCCGCACCAGACCGGAAATGCGCGACACAAACGTCATCGACCCCGTTACCAGGGTCGATTTTACCAGCCTGCCAGCCATGCCTTGTCTGCTTCATCGTTCATCACGGCGCTACGGTAACGCATGCCAGTTGACAGGGCAAAGACTATCCACCGCTGTACAGCAGGTAGCCCTGGAGACTTGACAATTCAGCCTAAAACGGGGATATTACGCGGCTTTTCGCGAAGGACCGAAGGTCAACAGAGGACATTACATTGGCTAATTCATCACAGGCACGTAAACGCGCCCGCCAGAACACACAGCGCCGCGAGGCCAACCACAGCATGCGCAGCATGATGCGTACCTATATCAAGCGTGTCTACTCGGCTATCGAAAGTAATGACAAGGAAGCTGCCAAGTCTGCATACGAATCAGCCGTTTCCGCGATCGACAAGAATGCCAAGCGCGGATTACATCACAAGAACAAGGCTTCACGCCTGAAAAGCAGGATGAATGCCCGTATTCGTGCGATGTCCT
Organism: Arenicellales bacterium; assembly: GCA_029287965.1. Taxonomy (GTDB): domain Bacteria; phylum Pseudomonadota; class Gammaproteobacteria; order BMS3Bbin11; family BMS3Bbin11; genus JARFQC01. Next base: position 4,239 of record JARFQC010000177.1, on the reverse strand, counting down.
GACAGGCACGAGCAAGAAAAGAAAAGCCGGCTGACACGCCGGCTTTTTTTATGCTCGCCATTCTCCTGCGGGTGACTCTTTACAGGACGACCATGTTGTCCCGGTGAATGATCTCAGGCTCATCGACATAGCCGAGTATCGATTCGATACGCTCGCTGGGCGCACCAATAATCTGCGCTGCTTCACGGTAATCGTAGTTGACCAGTCCCCGGGCAATTTCCTTTCCGCGGACATCGATACAGCGGACCAGTTCACCCCGGGCAAACCTGCCTCGCACCTCCGTCACTCCGACCGGTAGCAGGCTGCGCCCTGCCCCTTGCAACACTTTTACCGCACCGTCATCGATGACCAGCTCGCCGGCTGTCTGCATATGCCCAGCCAGCCATTGCTTGCGGGCTGCCACGCGACCTGATGCGGCAACGAGGTGAGTGCCTGCTGGTTTGCCCTCATAAAGCCTGATCAGCACGTCCTTGCTGCGGCCACTGACTATATACGTATCCGCACCCGATCGGGCTGCTCGCTCGGCTGCCTGCACCTTGGTAAGCATTCCGCCTCTGCCAAAACGCCCGCTACCGCCGGCCAGTGACAACAGCGATGTATCTCCCGCACGTGCTTCGGGAATCAACTTCGCCTTATCATCATGGCGCGGGTCGGCGTCAAACAAACCGTCCTGGTCAGTCAGGATAACCAGGCGCTCCGCCTCAAGCAGATTGGCGACCATAGCGGCGAGCGAATCGTTATCACCGAAGCGGATTTCATCAATGGCAACACTGTCATTTTCATTCACGACCGGGACCACGTTCAGCTTCAACACTTCACGCAGGGTGCTTCTGGCGTTCAAATAACGGTTGCGGTTGGACAGGTCCTCATGCGTAAGCAGAATCTGCGCCGTGTGCAGCCCATACTTCTGGAATGCCGATTCGTACAGCTGGACGAGTCCCATTTGCCCGATGGCAGCGGCAGCCTGCAGCTGGTACAGCGCATGCGGCCGCTGGGTCCAGCCCATTCGCTGCATCCCGGCAGCCACAGCTCCGGATGAGACCAGGACGGTATTGATCCCCTGCTCCTGTAAATACGCCATTTGCCTGACCCAGTCACAGATTGCATCGCGGTCCAGACCTTCACCGTCTCCCGTCAGCAGTGCACTACCAATTTTGACTATCCAGACCGGCCTGTTCCCGGACTGTTTCTGAACACCGTTCGTCACACCTGCTCCTGTTCCTCTTCTGTTGCCTCGGCCTCAGCTTCTTCTGTTTGATGTAGTTCCAGCCAGTTCATGATTTCCTGGCTAAGCTGCCTGCAGCCGTCTCCTGTTGCAGCGGATAGCTTGAAAATTCGACCTTGCCAGTTCAGTTCCCCCACAATCTCGTCACACACCCGATCACGTTCTTCAGGCTGCAGCAGATCGGTCTTGTTAAAGACCAGCCACCTCTCCTGCTTTGCCAGGCCCGGGCTGAACTGCTCCAGTTCCTGGATAATTGCATGGATATTGGGAATGATTGTCTCTGCCCCTTCAGGCGGCATCACATCAACCAGGTGCAGCAACAGGCGGGTTCTCGTCAAATGACGCAGAAACTGGATGCCAAGGCCTGCTCCGTCAGAAGCACCTTCGATCAGACCGGGAATGTCCGCCATGACGAAACTGCGATCGGCCTCAATGCTGACTACGCCAAGCTGGGGATACATGGTAGTGAATGGATAGTCAGCTACCTTGGGGTGGGCACGCGATACCGCACGCAGCAGGGTGGACTTTCCTGCATTGGGCAGACCTAACAGTCCGACATCTGCAAGCAGGCGCAACTCCAGTTTTAAAGTTCGCCGGTCACCCGGACTGCCTGGAATGGTTTTACGCGGTGCACGGTTAGTGCTCGACTTGAAGCGGGTGTTGCCAAGTCCACCGCGGCCACCCTTGGCAACCAGCAATCGATCACCATCTTTTGTCACGTCGCCGATAATTTCCCCTGTCTCGACATCGGTGACGATAGTACCCATCGGCACACGAACCACGGCATCTTCACCACCCGCCCCGGTGCAATTTGCACCCTGACCCTTGACGCCATTTTCTGCCTGATATGTGCGGGTATAACGAAAATCGACCAGCGTATTGAGCGATGTCGTGGCAACGAGGTATACATCGCCACCCTTGCCCCCGTCGCCTCCATCCGGCCCGCCACGAGGAATGTACTTTTCACGACGAAAGCTCAGCGCACCATTGCCGCCGTCACCGGCAATTACCTTGATTTCTGCTTCGTCTACGAATTTCATGGCTGAACTCTACAATTTGCGAGGGCAATCGGTCTACTTCTGCACTCTCACTCCATGGGTTAAATCAGATGCATTCCGGGGCGGTAAGTCCCGGCAACATATGCAGTAAATCACTGTTCCTGCATTGTTTTTCGATTAAGGACCTGCCTGAAAACAAAAAACCCCGCTTTGTCGCCAAAGCGGGGTTTCCTGAATCTCTTGCGACGACCGGTCAGCCAGCTACGACGCTGACTGTTTTACGCTTTCTCGGTCCCTTAACTTCGAATTTAACCACACCTTCCGCAGTAGCGAACAGGGTGTCATCCTTGCCGATGCCAACATTGGTACCGGGGTGGAACTTGGTGCCGCGCTGGCGTACCAGTATGTTACCGGACAGAACCTGCTGTCCAGCATAACGCTTAACGCCAAGGCGTTTGGATTCCGAATCGCGGCCGTTGCGTGAACTACCGCCTGCTTTTTTATGTGCCATCTGGTATTACCTTTTAATCTGTTCGTCGGGTCTCAGGCGCCTTTGCCTGCGATCGCAGTAATCTCGAGTTCCGTATAGTTCTGGCGGTGCCCCTGTGTGCGACGGTAGTTTTTTCTGCGCTTGAACTTGTAAACGCGAATCTTATCGCCTCGTCCATGCCCGCGTACCGTAGCCGTCACGGTGGTATCAGCCAGGGTGGGGTCACCAACTTTGATATCACTGCCATCGGCAACCATCAGGACATTATCGAGTTCTACAGTAGAGCCCGACTCGCCCGGCAGCGTCTCAACACGCAGTACGTCACCTACTGCGACCCGGTACTGCTTGCCACCGCTCTTGATTACAGCATACATATTAATTCCCCAAAATATTCTTTCGTCGCGGGAGCCCATCAGCTGATTGATGAGGGTGCTCTCGTAAAGGGCGGCGATTTTATCGCCTGAAGCACCGCCAGTCAACGAATTCGCGCCCTGATGGCAGCTGAAATATCGATTTCTGCCCAATCAGGCAACACAATGATTTCACTTGTCTCCCCGTGCGCCTATAATCGGGCCATAATTCCTGTTCCTACAGCCGATTCTGGCAATGCCGACAAACGCAATCAAATCTACTGACAAACCCGGGATAAATCCCTCAGGTGCTGATTTCGAGTCCGTGCGGGCACTGATTTCAAGCGAATCTGCCGCGGTAGATAAACTTATACTCGACCGACTCAGCTCCGATGTTGCGCTGATTAACCAGCTCGGGGCCTACATTATCAATGCCGGCGGCAAACGCCTGCGCCCGATGATTGTCCTGCTGAGTGCCCTTGCCAGCGGCTACAAAGGAGAAAAACATGTGCTGCTCGCTGCGGTCATCGAGTTCATACACACCGCCACCCTGCTGCACGACGACGTGGTCGATGATTCAGACATGCGTCGTGGGCGTGCCACGGCAAATGAATTGTGGGGCAATGAAGCCAGCGTCCTCGTGGGTGACTTTCTCTACTCCCGATCGTTTGAAATGATGGTAGATGCCGGCAGCATGCGCGTCATGGATATTCTGTCGCACACGACGAACATGATCGCAGAAGGCGAAGTCATGCAGCTGCTGAACGTTCATGAGCCGGACATCAGTGAAGACCAGTACAATCAGGTTATAAGGGCCAAGACAGCGATACTGTTTGAAGCCGCGGCGCAAATCGGTGCGGTGATCGCTGACCAGGAAGATCATGTAGAACAGGGGCTGGCCGCGTATGGACAACATCTTGGCGTTGCTTTTCAGCTGGTCGATGACCTGCTGGATTACAGTTCCAGCAGTGAGACCCTGGGCAAAAACATCGGTGACGACCTGGCCGAGGGCAAACCCACCCTGCCACTGATTCATGCCATTCGACATAGCAGTGCCAGTGATAGCGAGATGATCCGGGAAGCAATTCGTACCGGCGGACTGGACCGTATCGACGACGTCATCGCCGTAATTGAATCAACCGACTCACTGACGTACACCTGTCTCTTATACACATC
>JARFQC010000176.1 GCA_029287965.1 Arenicellales bacterium | reverse complement strand
CCGCGATCACGCTGGTGTGGGCGACTACTACGGCGCATTTGATGCACAGACAATCTTCGATGAGGAAGTGCCCACTGGAGCACTGCAAATCGAGATTTTCAATGCTGATCACACGGCATTTTCGAAGAAACTCAGCAAAGTAGTGATGATGCGCGATGTACCGGATCACACTAAAGACGATTTTATCCTGCTGTCCGGCACGCGTGTACGCGAGATGCTCGGCAATGGTGAAGCGCCACCCGCCGAATTTTCACGACCGGAAGTTGCCCAGATTCTGATGGATTATTATCAGTCTCTGTAAGCATAGTACGTGTGACGCCACCTGGTTCCAGGTGGCGTTTTTAATTTTCACATCATTAATGAATAGTGGTCCTGCCCACGCTGAGACTGACTGGCCAGAGGCTCTCAAAGGTGTCTGATGCAGGATGGCTAACAATTTAGCTGCCAACCGGGCATACCTTGATACCATCAATGTCGTTGCCACATGTACTTCTTGCATGCATTTTTCGATATGTTTCCTGTAGCAGACAAGCTGCTAGCCTGTCTGGATGGCTTTCACTGAGCACATTGCATGCGGCAGAACGCCAATGACCGAGTACCTTCAATGAAACAGGCAGAGGTGAGTGTAGGTATTCTCTCGGATACCCATGGTTATATTCATCCCGGTGTACTGGACCAGGTAAACCGTTGCGATGTCATTGTTCACGCCGGTGATATTTGCGGCAGTGCTGTGCTGGAGCAATTGAAGCCGGTCAATGGGCAATTGATTGCAGTGCGCGGCAATAACGATGTGAAGCAGACCTGGGATAACAAGGGGCAGTACAGGCTGTCGGATCTCAGTGACGAATTACAGGTTGAACTTCCCGGCGGCACTTTGTCAGTGATTCATGGTCATCAATACTGGGGACTCGATGATCCGCAGTCGGCCATACTTTCACATTTCCCGGGGTCACGCGCTGTCGTTTACGGACACAGCCACTATGTCCAGCATGAAATGGTTGGCGACTGCTGGCTGCTGAATCCGGGTGCGGCGGGTAAGCGGTTGAATCGCGGTGCTTCATCTTGCCTGGTCATGCAGGCCAGTCACAGGGGCTGGCACGTGAAGCTGCATCGCTTCGAGGATTCGGACTAACTGCTCCCGTTAGCGGTTCTTCCTGGTAATGATGCTGGTGTGGAGAGGAAATAGACCGGTCTTTCTGTCGACGAAGTAGGCTTCAAGTGTGTAGGTGATGGTCTTGAAAGCAATCTCGTCCCAGGGTATCTCCTCTTCTTTAAACAGTCTGACGTCGAGGCTCTCTGCTCCGGGAGAATAGTCGGCGTCGGTGAGGTCCGCCAGGAACATCATGTAGACCTGGTTGATATGCGGCAAACTGATAACGGTATACAGCCGCAGAGCTTCAAGTGATGCATTGGCCTCTTCGATGCTTTCACGCATAGCGGCTTCTTCAAGCGATTCACCATTTTCCATGAATCCTGCGGGCAGGGTCCATTTTCCGTACTGCGGGTCTATGGCGCGCTTGCACAACAGCACTCGACTACCCTGCACTGGCAGGCATCCTGCGACTATCTTGGGATTCTGGTAATGGATGGTTTCGCATTCGACACAAATATGTCTTGGTCGATTGTCACCGGCCGGAATGCTGATTTCGACCGTCGACCCACACGCTGAACAATACTTCATGCTACCCCGCGGCTAGTGCTTCAGTATCGCTAGGATAAACTGTGCAGACCGGACTGCCTAGTACTGCATATGATAGAATCGCGCGTCATCTTTCTAGCTGCCCGCATAATGCTTTGCTTGATATGGCACGACTTCGCGCAATACTGGCCTCAGAAACCGACCCTGAATGGGTGAACGTGATTCTCGAAAATTTCGACGAATTTCTCATTGACCACGCAAGTTGCGAGCGCAAAGCAATGGCCTATGCCATGTCCTGCGTGGTTAAGTACCCGGATCGATCGGAAATTATTCCGGATCTTCTGGAAGTGGCGCAGGAAGAGCTCGAACACTTTCGTGACGTTTTCGTCCTGCTGGAGCAGCGGGGCTTAAAGCTGGGCGCTGATGCGCCAGACCCCTATGTGAACCGGCTCATCAAGCTGTGTCGACATGGCCGGGACGAGAGATTGCTGGACCGGCTACTCGTTGCATCGGTAATCGAGACGCGGGGTGCCGAACGCTTCCGGCTGATCAGCGAGTCGTTGACTGATCAGGCACTAAAGGAGTTTTATCGCGATCTCTGGGCATGTGAAGCGCGTCATGGGGACGTCTTTATGAAGATGGCGCTTAATTATTTTCCGACAGATGAGATGAATCAGCGAATGGAAGAGCTGGTGGAGGCCGAAGCAATAATTATTGCTGACCTGGAATGGCGGCCGTCCCTGCACTAATCCAACAGATACGTTATACCCATGAGTGAACTGGAAGAGCAAATAGCAAAACGGCGTACCTTCGCCATCATATCGCACCCCGATGCGGGTAAAACGACGCTGACAGAAAAACTGTTGCTGTTTGGCGGTGCGATACAGCTTGCCGGTGCAGTCAAGGGCCGTAAAGCAGAGCGCCATGCCACATCCGACTGGATGGAAATGGAACAGCAACGCGGCATCTCGGTAACCACGTCAGTGATGCAGTTTCCCTACCGGGACCGGATTATCAACCTTCTCGATACCCCCGGGCATGAAGACTTTTCCGAAGATACCTATCGAACGCTTACCGCGGTTGATTCGGCGCTGATGGTCATCGACATTGCCAAGGGCGTTGAAGCACGAACGATAAAGCTGATGGAGGTCTGCCGGCTGCGAACCACGCCGATCATGACCTTTGTAAATAAAATGGACCGCTTTGGCAGAGATCCGCTCGAGATTCTCGACGAGGTCGAGGAAGTCCTGAATATCCGTTGTGCACCCGTGACCTGGCCTATTGGAATGGGCAAGGAGTTCAGGGGGGTCTACCATATGCACGAGGATAGGATTTACCTTTACGACCCCGGTAGCAAGGCCATCGACGGGGAAATCATAGAGGGTCTGGACAGCCAGGAAGCAACAGACAAGCTTGGCAGCATGACAGATGAACTGCGCGAGGAAATCGAACTCGTGCAGGGGGCGAGCCACGAATTTTCCGTCGATGAATACCTCGCAGGCGAACTGACCCCGGTATTCTTCGGATCCGCCATCAACAATTTCGGTATACAATTGTTGCTGGACAGTTTTGCGCAGCATGCGCCTGCACCCGAGGCTCACGCCACGATTGGCAGAGAAGTGCACCCCAACGAAGAAAAATTCAGTGGTTTCGTCTTCAAGATCCAGGCGAACATGGACCCTGCGCATCGCGACAGAATTGCTTTTCTGCGTGTCACATCTGGCAAGTACCGGCGGGGAATGAAGATGCGACACGTGCGCCTGGAGCGGGACGTTCAGGTCAATAATGCCCTGTCATTTATGGCGGGTGAACGCTCCACGGCGGAAGATGCCTGGCCTGGCGACATACTGGGCATACATAACCACGGTACGATCCAGATCGGTGACGCCTTCAGTGAGGGCGAAAACCTGAAGTTTCTCGGTATTCCCCATTTCGCACCGGAGCTGTTCAGGCGAGTCATCCTCAAGGATCCGCTCAAGAACAAGGCCTTGCTCAAGGGACTGCAGCAGCTCAGTGAGGAGGGGGCTACCCAGTTATTCAGGCCGCTGGAAAGCAATGACCTGGTTCTTGGTGCAGTCGGCGTACTGCAGTTCGATGTTGTGGCCCAACGCCTCAAGTCAGAGTATCGGGTAGAGTGCATTTTCGAACCCGTACAGGTAGTGACGGCGCGGTGGGTGGAATCAGAAGATGAGCAACATCTTGAGCAGCTGCGAAAGAAATCCGCCAGCAACCTCGCCATCGACGGTGCCGGCAGCCTGACTTACCTGGCGCCGACAAGGGTCAACCTGGACCTGGCCATTGAACGGCACCCGGGGGTCGACTTCAGGGCTACCCGGGAGCATTAAGGCCGGCATGTTGCACACCCGGCAATTTGCAGCGGCTGTTGTAGCATCCTGCAATCTCCGGATAGTGCGCTAACGCTGCCTTGCGACTGACATGAAATTCTGGCGTAAACTGCGATTGACGATTGTGCCTGCGTAATTCAGCAGGCGCCCAGCATTCGGCTTATCGTTTGACGGCGGGTTCTATATCCACCTGGGGCTGGTCCGGTGACCGCATTGACCCGATCAGGCGCCAGTCGTCCGCCTCGATCTGCACATTCCAGCGACCCTGTTCCAGTGGACCAATTGTGCCCTGGTAGATACCCGGCTTAACCATCTCGACAAACGTGGCCTTATCCAGGCCGACCCGGGTCGAGTAGTAGAAATTAACTTCAAGTGTGGGTGGTGGTGTGTAAGCCTGGTCACTCAGCAGGAAGAGGGTGATCCGGTTGTCTTCCAGGCCAACCTGGGCCTTGAGCCCATGTGCAAGTGCTGCCTGGTCACGTTTGAGTACCCGGTTGATCTTTTTGCCTTCCTTGTAATAGTCGTCGACCACGAGACCGTCATAGGAGATGATCGAGAGGTACAGCAGTATCCCGCCGAGTACCACGGCGGTAAATGGAATGGCAAGAATCAGCCAGACCATGGAAACCTTGTACCAGGGTGTTTTGTCAGCTTGTGCAGTCATCCGTGCGCCTCGTTAAGGTCTTGCCTGTTTTGTTTCAGAACCAGTCTGCCGGAGCGATGAACCGGGCATCCTCGCTATCAGTGAGCTCGGGATTGTCTTTCGAGGTTGCGCTCAGGGTGATGCTGGTCGAGCGCTCCTTGATTAAGTCGCCACTGGCGCGGACCCTGATCGGGAGTTCGATGACTTCGCCGCTGTTGACGGTGATTTCAGGATTATCCGTTTCGATCACTGCACCATCCAGTCCTTCCATGGTCACGATGTAGGTATGCGTATAGGCATCCTGGTTCATGATTTTCATCGAGAATACATTTTCCAGGTCACCGCTGTCCGCTTCGCGATAGAGTACATTGCGATCGCGGGTGATATCGACACTGAGCGGGATGCGGGTAAACAATGACCATAACATCAGCAAAGTGACTGCAACCAGAATTCCTGCGTAAACGAAAACCCGGGGGCGGAATATATCCAGTCCTTTGCCGGACATTTCATTCAGTGTGGTATACCGAACGAGTCCCGGGTCGTAGTCCATCTTATCCATCACTTCATCACAGGCATCGATACAGGCTGCGCATGCAATACACTGGTACTGCAGACCTTCGCGGATATCGATGCCGGTCGGACAGGCCTGGACGCACAGGCCGCAGTCTATGCAATCGCCCTTGTCTGCAGGTTTGTCCTCACCGCGCTTGCGGCCACCGCGTGGCTCGCCACGCCCTTCGTCATAGGAGATGATGAGTGTATTGTCATCGAACATGACGCTCTGGAAGCGCGCGTAGGGGCACATGTAGATACATACCTGTTCCCTGAGCCAACCGGCATTTCCGTATGTCGCAAAGCCGTAGAAGAAAATCCAGAATGTTTCCCATGGTCCCATATCCCAGCCGGGGACCTGTGCAAGCAGTTCACGTATCGGGGTGAAGTAGCCGACAAAGGTGAAACCGGTCCAGAGTGAGAAGAGAACCCAGACGACGTGCTTGCCGCCTTTTTTCATGAGTTTCTCAGTGTTCCAGGGCATCTTGGCAAGCTTGATCTGTTTTGGGCGGCTGCCTTCAACTTTTCGCTCGATCCAGAGGAAGACTTCTGTCCACACAGTCTGCGGGCAGGAATATCCACACCACAATCTGCCGCCGACTGCGGTAAAAAGAAACAGCGCCAGGGCGGAAATGATCAGCACGGCGGAGAGATAAATCAGGTCCTGTGGCCAGAGGGTGAGGGCAAAAATATTGAACTTGCGATTCGGAATGTCGAACAGGACAGCCTGGCGTCCCACACCCCAGTTAATCCACGGCAGAATGTAGTAGATACCCAGGGTCAGCATGACCATGATGACACGCCAGCGTGCGAACACGCCATGTACTTCGCGCGGGTAGATTTCCTTACGCTTCGCGTATAACGAATCGTGGTCCTGGGCTGCACGCTTCTCGTCGTCGGTCATCGACATGGTTAAATCCTTATATCAAGGGGAAAGAAGACAGCAGCGAAGTATATATTCAAGAAATTGTGTCCACATTGACATCCATCATTAAGATTTAACTATCAATTGCAGCGATTGCACGGACGCAGGAAGTAGCAGGACAGTGCACAGGCGGTCAGTGCCGTGGCCCAGAGAAAAATAAAAGTTACCGAATAGATAGCCATATTGCTGACGCCGCTGGCGCGCAGTTCAGGAACAAGTTCGTCAGGTGAAAAGATGATAAACAACAGGATCATGGCTGCCCCGGCCGCCAGGAATGACGGCCAGAGTATCGCGATGACCCTTTGAATCGTCGGGACGTCATCATAGTCGGGTTTTGTCGAAGTCATTATTTGTACCTTTTGTTCCGTGATCGTCTGCACAAACTGGAGAAAGTAGTGAAGGGGGTTCCGGTATTGCAGATATGTACCGGCTAACTAACTGTGGGTGATAGTGTTAAATCGAGTTTACGTGAGATAAAAAAGCCGGGCAATGCCCGGCTTTTCTGGTCTTATGTCTATGCCAGTTTCTCGGCTGGCGCGTTATAAATCAGTATGAAAGACTGTAGACATACGCGGTCAGCAGATGCACTTTGCCTTCACCGAGGAACTCGCCGAACGCCGGCATCTTGCCGTTCCGGCCTTCGATGATGCTCTTTTCCACCGAACGGGCAGAACCGCCATACAACCAGCGATTGTCGGTCAGGTCCGGGGCGCCGAGGGCGATGTTGCCCTTACCGTCCGCACCATGGCATGCGACACATAACTGGTCATACTTTTCTTTACCGATATCCAGGTCGCCTGAGGATTTTTTGCCGCTCATTGACAGGACATAGGCAGTCACGTCACGCGTGTTCTTGCCCAGTACCGCACCCCATGCAGGCATGGCACCGATACGTCCTTGCGCGATGGTGTGCTTGATCTGGTCGGGTTCGCCGCCCCACAGCCAGTCTGAGTCACGCAGGTTCGGGAAGCCGGGTGCACCACCGGCATCCGATCCGTGGCACTGGATGCAGTAGGTGCTGAACAACCTTGATCCTGTTGTGATGGCATCCTTGTCTGCCGTCAGGGTGGCTATGTCCTGTTTCAGGTAACCCTCATACAAGGCGCTGTACTGGGCATCGGCATCAGCCATTTCCGTCTCATACTGCCCTGTAGCGCCGGTGTCGCGGTAGTCGGCGGAAGACCAGCCGAGCAGGCCGCCGAACAGGCCGCTGCCGGGGTACAGGAACAGGTAGACGAGCCCGAAAACATTGGTGATGATGAAAAGCTGCAGCCACCAGCGTGGTAGAGGGGTGTTCAGCTCTTCCAGGTCCTCGTCCCACTTATGCCCGGTGGGTTCGATCTTGTGATCCTTGTCCTTGACCCCATGCGACTGCGAGAGGACCAGGTAGAACAGCCATATGATGCTGCCCGCGACGATGACAAAGATGTACCAAGGCCAGAAACTACTTACAAAATCATCCATTTTCTATTCTCCTGGTTTCGATGATGTTTTCGGTTCGTCTTCCTCGTCAAAAGGAATATGAGCCGCTTCATCGAAGGATTTTTTGCGTTTACTGCTCCATGCCCATGCCACGATACCGATGAAGGTAATGAACATGAGTACAGTCCAGATGCTGTGTAATGTGACGCTATCCATGGCGCTTATCTGACCGCCGGAATCGTTGTTCCCAGGCTTTGCATGTAGGCAATCAGTGCATCCAGTTCTGTCTTGCCTTCCAGCTGCTTGGGCGCGTTCTTGATGTCCTCGTCCGTGTAGGGAACACCGAGCATACGCAAGGTAGCGAGGCGTTCGCTGATGTCAGAGGCATCGGCCGGGGTGGTATCGAGCCATGGATAACCAGGCATGACTGACTCGGGCACCACGTCGCGTGGATTGATCATATGGATGCGGTGCCACTCGTCTGAGTAGCGGCCGCCGACACGATGCAGGTCAGGCCCGGTGCGCTTGGATCCCCACTGGAACGGGTGGTCGTAGACGAACTCACTAGCCAGCGAGTAGTGGCCATAACGCTCTGTCTCGGCCCGGAAGGGGCGGATCATCTGCGAGTGGCAGACATAACAGCCTTCGCGGGTGTAGACGTCGCGCCCGGCCTGCTCAAGTGCTGTGCGAGGCTTAAGCCCGTCAATCGGCTCAGTCAGCGATTTCATGAAAAACAGGGGGACGATTTCCACCAGCAGTCCGAATGAAATCACGACAATCGTCAGAATGACGAGTACGCCCACATTTGTTTCTGCGCTTTTTTGAATAGACATTTCTAAATCTCCTTAAACGCTTAGTGAGCGGGGGCCGGGATAACAGCATCAACAGCCTTGGCATCCGAAGCTGTAATGGTCTTCCAGACGTTGTAGGCCATCAGGAACATGCCGATCAGGAATACCAGTCCACCGATGGTACGGGTGACATAGAACGGATGCATGGCCTGGACACTTTCGATGAAGCTGTATGTGAGCGTTCCATCAGCGTTGGTGGCACGCCACATAAGGCCCTGCATGATGCCTGATATCCACATCGCAGCGATGTAGAGGACGACTCCCAGCGTCGAAATCCAGAAATGCGTTTCGATCAGCTTGACGCTGTACATCTCTTTCTTTCCAAACAACCGGGGTATGAGGTAGTACATGGCGCCGATCGATATCATGGCGACCCAGCCCAGTGCACCGGAATGAACATGGCCAATTGTCCAGTCGGTGTAATGGGACAGCGCATTAACCGTCTTGATTGACATCATCGGGCCTTCGAAGGTCGACATGCCATAGAACGAGATCGACACGACCAGGAACTTGAGGATCGGGTCGGTGCGCAGTTTTTCCCAGGCACCAGACAGGGTCATGATGCCGTTGATCATGCCGCCCCAGGACGGTGCGAGGAGGATAAGTGACATGATCATGCCGAGCGACTGGGTCCAGTCAGGCAGCGCGGTGTAGTGCAGGTGGTGCGGCCCGGCCCAGATGTAGGTGAAGGCCAGCGCCCAGAAATGCACCACCGACAGGCGATAGGAATAAACCGGGCGGTTGGCCTGCTTGGGCATGAAGTAGTACATCATGCCGAGGAAGCCGGCTGTGAGGAAGAAGCCCACCGCGTTGTGTCCGTACCACCACTGGATCATGGCATCCTGCACACCGGCATATGCGGAGTAGGATTTCATTCCGGTCATGCTGACTGGTAGCGCTGCACTGTTGCCGAGGTGCAGCACTGCAACGGTGACGATGAATGCACCGAAGAACCAGTTTGCGACGTAGATATGCGGTGTCTTGCGTTTGATCAGCGTGCCGAAGAACACGATCGCATAGGACACCCAGACAACGGTGATCAGTATGTCAATCGGCCATTCCAGTTCGGCGTATTCCTTTGAAGTAGTGTAGCCGAGAGGCAGGGTAATGGCCGCCAGCACGATGATGAGTGTCCAGCCCCAGAAGGTGAACGCAGCCAGTGCCGGGGCGAATAGCTTTACATGGCAGGTGCGCTGTACGACGTAGTAGGAAGTGGCGAAGAGTGCTGAGCCGCCGAATGCAAAGATAACTGCGTTGGTGTGTAAGGGGCGAAGCCGACTGAATGTCAGCCAGGGTACGTCGAAGTTCAGGGCAGGCCAGGCTAACTGGGCGGCAATTATTACGCCCACCAGCATGCCTACGATGCCCCACACAACCGTCATGATGGAAAATTGACGCACCACGGTGTAATTGTAGGTGTCTTGCATTGCTATTCCTCAACCGGAAAAGTTGTTGATTGTCGTTGATGTCGGTCGCCACAAACGAGTTGCGTGCAACCTCCCCCCAAAACCCTCACCTGATGCCGGTGAAGGGCGCGGCCAGTCGATCCTGATGTTACACTGCAGCCCGAATGGCGAGATATAATATAACATCCCTTGTTGCACTTACGCATAAGAAATCAGCCGGACAGGCGTTCCTTGCAAGGTGGATTCTTCTGGACGCGAGATAGTATACCCCCACTTAGTCTGGTGCTTTGACATTCGTCAAATTACAACAGCAAATGTGGCATTTCACTTACATATAATGAGTATCCACGCGGGATTTAACACTATTAGACGGTATCTGGTTCGTCATCATGAGTAGAGGTTGGAAATGACCGGTACGAACCACGAAAATGAATCGTGCTATCACTGTGGCCTGCCTGTTCCGGAAGGGATCGATTACCATGTGAAAATTTCAGGCCTTGAGCGGCCGATGTGCTGTAAGGGCTGTGAATCCGTCGCTCGGGCGATCGTCGATGGTGGGATGGAAAACTACTACCTGCATCGCACGGACAAAGTGGGAACCGTGCGGGAACTGGTACCCGAAGCGCTTCGCCAGATGGAAGTCTATGACCGGCCGGAAGTCCAGAAATCCTTCGTCAGGCACGAGTCCGGTCAGGTCAGCGAAGCGTCGCTTATTCTGGAGGGTATCGTCTGCGCTGCCTGCGTATGGCTGAACGAACAGCACCTGAAATCCCTGCCGGGTGTTGTAGATGTGCAGGTAAATTACTCGACGCACCGTGCGCTGGTGCGCTGGGACGAGCAGCGCACCCGTCTATCGAAAATACTCAAGGCCATCACCGAAATCGGTTACCTGGCTCATCCTTACGACCCCAGTACCCACCAGCGCCTGCTGGAAAAGCAGCGCAAGGATTATCTGAAGCGGCTTGGCCTTGCCGCAGCACTGGGCATGCAGGTGATGATGTTTGCCGTGGCCATGTATCTCGGTGACTGGTGGGGAATGGAAAAGGAGCATCGCATTTTCTTCCAGTGGATCAGCCTGGGACTCACGCTGCCGGTGTTTTTGTACAGCGGCCAGCCGTTTTATCAGGCTGCCTGGCGCGATTTGCGCCATGGTCGTGCCGGAATGGATGTACCGATTACGCTCGGCATAGGTATAGCCTTCGCCGGTTCGCTGGTCAGCATCGCGCAGGGTAGCGGCCATGTGTATTTTGATTCGGTCGTCATGTTCATTTTTTTCCTGCTGACCGCTCGCTATCTTGAGCTGGCGGCACGCAAACGGGCCAGCGAGCATACTGAAGCACTGATCCAGTCCCAGGCGGCATCCGCCGTCAGGGAGCTTGGCGAGGATGCGACTGAAGTTGTTGCGGCTATGGAGCTCGAGCCGGGCGATATTGTGCAGGTCAGGCCGGGGGAAACCATTCCGTCGGACGGTGTGATCATTGAAGGCGTTTCCAGCGTAGATGAGTCTCTGCTGAGCGGAGAAAGCCGCCCGCTAAGCAAGAAAAGCGGAGATGAACTGGTCGGTGGCAGCATCAATATCGATAATTTTTTGCGGGTTCGGGTCACTGCTGCCGGTCAGGATTCTGTCCTGTCTACAATTCTCCAACTGGTAGAAAGAGCGCAGGCGGAAAAACCGGGTATCGCCCGCCTGGCGGACCGTGTTGCCGGGTATTTCGTTGCAGGCATCCTGATTCTGGCGACAGTTACGGCATCCTGGTGGTGGCTCAATGACCCGCAGCAGTGGTTGCCCGTCACCATCTCCTTGCTGGTTGTTACCTGCCCCTGTGCGCTATCGCTGGCCACACCTGCCGCTATTACAGCCGCGACCGGTAACATGATTAAGCACGGATTGCTCGCCAGTCGTGGTTACGCGCTCGAACGGCTGGCCCGGGCAACAGTTCTGGTTTTCGACAAGACCGGTACATTGACACACGGCACCCTGAAAATCGGCCGGATTTACTGTCGGGACGATGTTGATGAAGCTTTTTGTCTACAGATTGCGGCCGGCCTGGAATCACGCTCAGAACACCCGCTGGCGCGTGCCTTTATCGACCTTGAAGTGGCCGGAGGGGGGCTTCCTGAGGATTTTATGAATGTTCCGGGGGGCGGCCTGACCGGCCTCATAAACGGTACCCGCTACTACCTGGGTAATGCAGCCTGGGTGGCGGAGCAGAGCGGTCAGGCCATGACAGGGCTGGAAAAGCGTTGTGAACTGCCCGGTACGCGAATATTTCTCGCAGATGATAAACAGGCCCTGGCGTTATTTGTCTTGCATGACACGATTCGGCCAGGTGCAGCGGAACTGGTCCAATCGCTTCGAAACCAGGGCATAGAGGTCAAGCTGTATTCTGGCGATGACGAGTCTGCAGTCGGCCCGGTTGCGCATGAGCTGGGCATCGAAACCTGGCAGGCGGGTATGCTGCCCGCAGATAAACTGAGTAGTGTGCGCGCCCTGCAGCACGAAGGGCACACAGTGGCCATGGTCGGTGACGGCATTAATGATGCGCCTGTGCTGGCCGGTGCAGACGTTTCGATAGCTATTGGTGAAGGCGCCCGCTATGCCGCCGCTGCGGCAGACATGGTTCTGCTGGCGAAGGACCTGGATGTGCTTGAGGTGGGTGTTAACACGGTACGCAAGATGATGCGCATAATTAGACAGAACCTGTTTTGGGCGCTGACGTATAATATAGCGGCAATACCGCTTGCCGCGACAGGCTTCATTCATCCCTGGATGGCTGCACTGGGTATGTCGGCCAGTTCACTGCTGGTGGTTGCCAATGCAATGAGATTGACCCGATAGCATCTGTGATGCGCTGACGCCTTACATAAAACAATCAACCAACACTGAAAATACCAGCTATGGAAGTTATTTACTTTCTCGTCCCCATGGCCGTGCTGATCGTTGTCGGCATAGCTGCCGGTCTGTTCTGGGCGGTTAAATCAGGCCAGTTCGATGATCTTGAAGGGCCCGCTCATCAGATTCTTATGGATGACGAGGTATATCCGGAAGAAGAGCCACAAAAGGGCGATAAAGAGAAGTAATAATAAAGAGTGCTTATTTTTAGGTGCTACGCATGCATCCTATCCTGTTTAATATGCACTCAGGGTTGAAACGTATACACCCTATGCGAGTAATAATATATAAGTGTCTGTAAACCTTGCTCTCATAAACTGCGCTAATGCTTCTGATAAAAGCATCCTATGGATCAGCCGATTCAAGCTCATATATTTTTATGCCTCATAAATATTTTTGAATAGCGTCAGATGCGCAGGTCACTTAGTATGCGCAGCCTGTTCAAATACCTAAATTTCACCCAGGAGCTTTGAAGTCATGATTACAAGCAATCCCTTCGCCGATATATCGGCATTAATCCCAGCTGCCGTCATGCAGACGTACGTGATCGTAATGTTCCTGCTGGTTGTTGGTGGAACCATTCTGGATATGATGCACAAGAAAAGTGCAAAATATTTCTTTGAGAATGCAAAAAAAGCAGAAAAAGCGGCAAAACGTACCGTTAGCAGTGGCGAAAAAACGTCATTGGCCATTAAAACGGTCACGAACGAAGTCCTCGCTTCGTCCGAGTTCGCTAACCCCAAGCGTAGGCTCTCCCACCTGTTGTCGATGTACGGCTTTGTCTTCTTCGTGGCTACAACTGCAATTATGATCTTCGGCTATGCTGACGCATCTGCTACAACACCTGGAATTATCCCGCTGCTGTGGCATCTCGGCGCACTGAGCCTTTGTGTTGGCGGTTACTGGTTCTGGTTCTCCATCCGCGTAGATGTCAATGCAGAAGGTAAGAAATGGTATGAATTCTGCCGCGCAGACCTTTTCATCGTCTCACTTCTGATGACTGCTACCTTTGCCCTGATCTGGTCATTCCTGCAGTCCGGCGGTATCTCCGGCATGAGCAATCTGGCCTTTGTCCTGTTTATCCTGTCATCTACCGTCTTGTTTGGCGGTGTCTACTTCTCCAAGTTCGCCCACATGTTCTTCAAACCCGCTGCGGCTTACCAGAAGAAAATTACCAGGGCAGACGGCTCCAGAGAGAACCTGCCTGAAGATTACGATCTGACAGATCCGGCAGTACAGAAAAAATTCCCTGACATCCCGGAATACATGGGCGACAACCCTCCATACATGGGGCTTGGTATTAAGCGTGAGTCACCTAACCACTACTAAACATTAATTTAACTATTCCTTAAGAAAGAGAGAATATTATGCCAACTTTTGTATATATGACTCGTTGTGATGGTTGTGGTCAGTGCGTGGATATCTGCCCATCTGACATCATGCACATCGATAAGACCCTCCGTCGTGCCTACAACATTGAACCCAACATGTGCTGGGAGTGCTACTCCTGCGTTAAGGCCTGCCCTCATAACGCTATCGACGTTCGCGGCTATGCCGATTTTGCTCCTCTGGGTCACTCTGTGCGCGTACAGCGTGATGAAGAAAAAGGCACCATTGCCTGGCGCATCAAGTTCCGCAACGGCAAGAAAGACATGGACCTGCTCGCGCCGATCACAACTGTTCCTTGGGGTACCGGTTACCCGAACCTGGCCGCAGAATCTGCACCTAGCAAGGAAGTGATCGACAGCGAATTACTGTTTAACGAGCCTAAGTATGTCCGCATGGATGATGGCGGTTTACATACCCTGGAATCAAATGGCTTGGAAATTAAAGAAGGGGTGCAATACTGATGGGCTACAAGACAATTATTGAAGATGATATCGACGTCCTGGTCGCAGGTGCGGGCCTTGGTGGTACCGGTGCTGCATTCGAAGCAAGATACTGGGGCAAGAATAAAAAGATCGTCATCGCTGAAAAGGCAAACATCGATCGTTCCGGCGCGGTAGCGCAGGGTCTGTACGCGATCAACTGCTACATGGGTACGCGCTTCGGCGAGAACAACCCGGAAGATCACGTACGTTATGCACGTATCGACCTGATGGGCATGGTACGTGAAGATCTGGCCTTCGATATGGCTCGCCACGTTGACTCTGCCGTGCACCAGTTCGAAGAGTGGGGCCTGCCAATCATGCGTAACAGCAAGACGGGTTCCTACCTGCGTGAAGGTCGTTGGCAGATCATGATTCACGGTGAATCCTACAAGCCAATTGTTGCCGAAGCTGCCAAGAAGTCCGCAGACAAGGTATTTAACCGCATCTGTGTTACTCACCTGCTGATGGACGAATCCAAAGAAAACCGTGTAGCCGGTGCCGTTGGTTTCAATGTGCGTACGGGTAACTACCACGTATTCAAGTCCAAGACTGTGGTCTGTGGTGCAGGTGGTGCGTCTAACATCTTCAAGCCGCGTTCCGTCGGTGAAGGTGCCGGTCGTGTCTGGTATGCACCATGGTCGTCAGGTTCCGCATATGGTCTTATGATCGAAGCCGGCGCCAAGATGACGCAGATGGAAAACCGTATCGTACTGGCCCGCTTTAAAGATGGTTATGGCCCTGTCGGTGCGTACTTCCTGCATCTGAAGACTTATACCCAGAATGCCTATGGCGATGAGTACGAATCAAAATGGTTCCCGGCCCTCCAGGAAATGGTTGGTAAGGAATACCTGGATCCGGAAGTGTCTCACCGCACTCACCGTCCTATTCCGACCTGTCTGCGTAACCACGCAATCATCAATGAGGTGAATGCAGGCCGCGGTCCAATCCACATGGTAACCATGGAAGCTTTCCAGGATCCTCATCTTGAAGAGATCGGCTGGCATAACTTCCTCGGCATGACAGTTGGACAGGCGGTACTGTGGGCAGCGACAGACGTTGATCCCAAGTACGAAAACCCTGAATTGACGACCTCTGAACCTTAC
>JARFQC010000161.1 GCA_029287965.1 Arenicellales bacterium | reverse complement strand
CAAACTGTATCGCAGCCAGCTTCAGGCGGGCAGCATTGACCGTGTCAAACTGGCCGGAATGGTCAATTGCCCATTGCAGACGCGCCCTGGAATCATCCAGAAGCTTGTCATCATAGCTGAGCCTGGCCAGGATCAGGGCGGCCTTGCCCGCATAGGGCGTGTCCTTGTAGTCAGTGATCAGGGAGTCCCCTGTCATCCGGGCAGCGCTGCTGTCGCCTGTCTGGTCCTTTATGAGCATTTCGGCATACAGCGATGACGCCGCATCGGCGCGTGATTTCTGATAAGACTTCCACGCGTTGGTGCCAAGAATGATGGCCAGCCCTATTACAACGCCTGATATGATTGGCAGGCGGTTGGCCTTCCACCAGGCACGCGCCTTTTCGTGTTCGTCGTCTTCGATGAAATGGGGTTCTGCCATGTTCCTTACCTGTTGCTAGAGGCGCTGGTGAAGTACATCGACCAGCTGATCCATACTGGCTGTTGACTGCTCGCCTGTTGCCAGTTCCTTAATGGTAACCATACCGTTTGCCAATTCGTCTTCGCCGAGTATAACTGCGATCGCTGCACCGCTGCGATCAGCACGTTTCAGTTGGCTTTTAAATCCTGTACTGCCTACGTTGCAGAGTGTCCTCAGCCCATTCTCACGCAGCTGGCCTGCCAGTCGCATGCCCGCCTTTGCAGCGGCATCACCAGACTGGACGATGTAGACGTCCAGCATCGATGCCGGCTCACAGCAGGACTGGATCTTCATGAGCTCGATTAGACGCTCCTTGCCTATGCCGAAGCCAATCGCCGGTGTAGGCTTGCCGCCCAGGGTCTCCACCAGCCCGTCATAACGGCCGCCACCGCATATTGCGCTTTGCGCACCGAGTTCGTCGGTTGTCCACTCGAATACACTGCGCGTGTAGTAATCCAATCCTCGTACCAGGCCGGGATTGACCGTGTAGACAACGCCGAGATCATCCAGCAGTTCCCTAACCCGGGCAAAATGCTCAGCTGAGTCATCATCAAGATAGTCCAGAATGCTGGGTGCTGCACGGTTCAGTTCGCTGACCTGCCTGTCCTTGCTGTCCAGGATACGCAGCGGATTGCTGTCCAACCGCCTGAGACTGTCTTCATCCAGACGCTCGCGGTGCCCTGTGTAGAATTCTGTCAGCGCATCGCGATAGCGCTGTCGGGACACGCGGGTACCCAGTGAATTCAGCTGCAATACGACATCGGAGATGCCCAGCTTTTTCCATAGTGCATCAGTCAGGGCGATGACTTCAGCATCGAGTTCCGCCTCGGCCATGCCGAAGGCCTCAAGACCTATCTGGTGAAACTGGCGGTAGCGGCCCTTCTGAGGTCTTTCGTGACGGAACATCGGGCCGGTGTACCAGAGCCGGTGCACGGCATTATGCAACATGCCATTTTGCAGGGCCGCGCGGACGACGCCTGCCGTCCCTTCGGGCCGCAGACTCAGGCTGTCACCGTTGCGGTCCTGGAAGGTATACATCTCCTTCTCGACGATATCTGTGCTCTGCCCGATTGAACGTGCGAACAGCTCGGTCTTTTCTACGACTGGTACACGAATCTCCCTGTAGCCGTAAAGTCTGAAAACCTCTGCGGCGGTCTCTTCGAGAAACTGCCAGCAGTCTAGATCATCGGGGAGGATGTCATTCATCCCCCTGATTGCCTGTATCTTGTCTGACATGATTCTCTTGATATCCCGACCGCTAAAGCACTAGTTGTCCAGTGTCAGACGGGCAAAAACACCGCGAGTGTGCTGCTTCAGGTCGATGGATTCGCCATTGAACTTGAGGTCCACGCCGACAGCAAAGCCAAAGAACAGGGTAAACGGAGTTTTTCCTTCAAGTGTGATTGTCTGCCCTGCCGGGATGGTCTTGTAAACCAGTTTCTTGCCTGACGCATCACGAATATCCGTCCAGCAGGATTTTTCATAACTGATCACCAGCTGGCCCATGTCGCTGGCTATTTCTGCCGGCGGCTCTATTGATTGCACTGCCGGCTGGTCTGCGACAGGCTCTGTCGCGGACACAGGTTCGACATTCTCTGTCTGCATCTGCCCTGCTTCACTCTCTGTAACCGCTGGTGCAACTGCAGTCGAGTCTTGCTGGACAGAAGCGGCAGCCGGCTGTTCGTCTGCTTCCACAGCATCCACACCAACCTGAACAGCAGGTGCAGGAGCAGGCTCTGGGTCGGCAAAACTCAACTTACTGCTGCCCGTGGGCACTTCTTCTGTTACCGGCGCAGCCGGTTCCGGGGTGACGGCTACGGTGACAGGCTGATCTGCATCCCTGTCCAGGTACCAGTACACCACGCCGGCTATAGCCGCTACCAGGATGAATACGCCAAGCAGCTTCACGCCCAGGCCTGCTGTGTGAATCTCCTTTTCGCCGACTGGCGAGACGGCGACTTTACCGAAATCATCATTTCGAGTGATTCGTGCATGCGCAAGCAGGATTTCATCGGGTGACAGTCCCAGCAAGCGTGCATAATTTCGTAAGTAGCCACGCACGTATGTCACTTCCGGCATCGCACTGTAATCGTCTTCTTCCAGCGCCGTCACCTGGCTGGGAATCAGACGCAATTCGATAGCAACATCTTCTATACGCAACTTCTGGTTTTCACGGGCCTTGAGCAGGTATCTGCCGGGACCGATGGTGCCCATATCATCAAGTTGCAACTGGTTTTCTGATTGATCCATGTCTTTACCTGTTACCGCGCAGTAATTGTGCCTGCTCGGAATTCGGGAACTTGCCCCTTAACCGTACAGCCAGGCTCGCAGCTGCGTCTTTGTCGCCCAACGTCGTTTCTGTCTGGTAGGCGATATAGAGAATCCGGGGGTTGTCAGGACCGATATCCAGGTACCGCTGGTACCATGCACGCGTCTGAAGCATGTTCCCCGATTGAAAACTGATGACTGTCATTTGATACAAGGCCGGTACCAGGCGAGGACTGATCTTAAGCGCACTGCGCAGGGATTTCTCGGCCTTGTCGAAGTCTCTCGACCTCATGTAGCACTCGGCTTCGTTGAGGTAGACGAGTTCCTTGTTGGGATAAATGGGATTTTTATGCAGCGCCGTGAATTCTTTCTCGGCCTTCTTGAAATCACCCTGTTTGCACAGGTAGTTGGCATAGTCCTGCTGGGCGTTAGGCAGCGGCTCCGGACCATCGATGGCCTTGCGGAAGTAATAGTCCACCTTATCCTTGTCCTTGAAGCGAATCTGCAGCAAGGCCATGATGTAGTTGGCCGATGTACTCGTCGGGTCCAGTTCAAGCGCTTTTTCCACTTCATCGAGCGCGATTTTCAGTTCTTCACGCTGCAGATAGTTGGCAGCCAGCTGGGCCCTGATCTCAGCTTGCTCCTTCTTCGACTTTTTACTTTCCTCCAGAGACGGGTCTCCACCCACCCGTTCGGTAACACAGCCAGTCATCAGCATGGTCATGATCAGGATAATCAGCAGTCTCACAGTTTTACATTCCCGGGCGGTTTCATGCGGATTGAACGACGGGTACGGTCGGTAAATTTTCCCGCAAGCTGTCCGCATGCCGCATCGATCTCGTCACCGCGTGTACGCCGGGTCACGGTGATAATGCCCCGTTCCATCAGGATGTCGCGGAACCGGTTGATACGCTTCATGGATGAGCGCCCGTAACCGGTGCCGTCGAACGGGTTGAACGGAATAAGGTTGATCTTGCATGGCACGTCTCTGAGCAACCTGGCCAGGGTACGAGCCTGATCGTCACTATCATTGATGCCGTCGAGCATGACGTATTCAAAAGTTATCCGCTGGTGAGGAATGCCCTTCAGATATTCACGACAGGCCTCCATCAACTCGGCTATCGGATATTTCCTGTTGATGGGGACCAGCTCGTCGCGCAGTTTGTCGTCGGGTGCATGCAGTGACACGGCCAGGCTGACCGGGCATTCATCACTGAGTCTCAGCATCTCGGGCAGCAGGCCCGAGGTGCTGAGTGTTACCCGCCGCTTGGATAGACCATAGGCAAAATCGTCCTGCATGAGCTGCATCGCCTGAACAACGTTATCGTAATTCAGCAGCGGTTCGCCCATTCCCATCATCACGACATTGGTAACCGGCCGGTCGTTGTCGGGCGTCGAGAGCAGCTGATTGGCCAGGCGCAACTGGCCGATGATCTCGTGTGCCTCCAGGTTGCGGTTATAGCCCTGCTGCGCCGTCGCACAGAAGCTGCAGTTCAGTCCGCAGCCAACCTGTGAGGACACGCACAGTGTGCCGCGCTTGTCCTCGGGGATGAAAACGGTTTCTATACTGTTGCCATCAGCGAGGCGCAACAGCCACTTGCGCGTGCCGTCAGCGGAAACCTGGTCCTGGATGATTTCCGGCAAATCCAGTGTCGTCTGGCTGGCAAGTTTGCCGCGCAGGGCCTTGCTCAGGTTGGTCATGCTGGCGTAATCGTAGACACCCTGCTGGTGTATCCATTTCAGCAGCTGGGAAGCGCGAAACGGCTTTTCACCCAACTCACTGAAATAGCGCGACATGGCACGATGATCGTACCCAATCAGGTTGATGGCGGTTTGCTTGGTCAATTCTACGGTCACGGCTGTGGGGGCTATCAGCGGGTTCTCGGACATAAATCCTGCCCGGAGAAGAAAAAGTCGATCTCGGCAACAGCCGTTTCGGGCGCGTCTGAACCGTGCACGGCGTTCTCATCGACCGTGCTGGCAAAGTCCGCGCGTATCGTACCCGGTTCTGCATCGGCAGGATTGGTTGCGCCCATCAGTTCACGATTTCTGCGAATAGCATTCTCGCCTTCCAGACACTGGACCATCACCGGACCGGAGGTCATGAATTCGACAAGCTCGGCATAGAACGGACGCTCGCAATGCACAGCGTAGAAAGACTCAGCCTGATCGCGGCTCATGTGCAGCATTCGTGCCGCGATGATGCTCAGCCCGCCCTGCTCAAAACGCTTGTAAATCTCGCCGATGAGATTCTTTGCCACCGCATCGGGCTTGATTATAGATAGGGTCCGTTCAACCGGCATCAGCAGTTACTCCAGGAAAGCATTGCAAGTGCATGAAATTCATACATTAACAGCCGGGCCATCGCGAGCCGGCTAAAGCGGCGGTATTTTACCCGCCTGAGGCAGGGCGGGCAATGAGCCTGGCCCCGTCTATCGACTGGTAGGCTACATCAATCATGTCACCCGGCTGGTACTTTCCGGCTGGCAGGATGACGGGCAGGTAATCACCGGTACGCCCAGACATCCACCCTCGCCTGTCGGGAACTTCCCGCTCGATGATTACGCGTGCGACAGAATTTT
>JARFQC010000155.1 GCA_029287965.1 Arenicellales bacterium | reverse complement strand
GGTGCCGCACAGGAAAAAATTATCAAGAAGCTTGGCGGCGGTGTACGCCTGGCGCTCGCACAGTATCGCGAGCTGGCCGCATTTGCCCAGTTTGCTTCCGATCTCGACGAAGCGACGCAGAAGCAGATCGCGCTTGGTCAGCGTATTACCGAGCTGATGAAGCAGCCGCAGTATATGCCGCTGACCATTGCTCACCTGGCCACCTCCCTGTTTGCTGCTAACGAGGGCTACCTCGATGACGTTGAGCCGGACAAGGTGCGTGATTTCGAGGATGCGCTGCACGCCTACATGACATCCAACCAGTCTGACCTGATGAATACCATCAACGAGACCGGTGACTACAACGACGAGATCGAAGCCAGCCTGCGCGCTGCGCTCGATGACTTCAAGGCCAACCACGCCTGGTAATGGGAGCCTCTGATCGAATCATGAACTCGTACCTAGCATCCATAATCTCCAGCTTCTGCGTTGCGAATCTTCGTAATAGCTGGCTATTGCGTGCGATCCGCGTCTTGAATCTGAATATTCTGGATTGCAATCTACTTCGTCCAGATCCAATCAGAGGCTCCTGAACCATGGCCGTCGGAAAAGAAATCAAGACGCAGATCAAGAGTCTGCAGAACACGCGCAAGATTACCAGCGCCATGGAAATGGTGGCCGCCAGTAAAATGCGCAAGGCCCAGGAACGGATGCAGACCGCCCGTCCCTATGCCGAAAAGGTTCGCAACGTCGTCGGGCATCTGCACTTTGCCCACCCTGAGTACAAGCATGCTTTTCTCGATAAGCGCGATGAAGTGAAACGTGTGGGTTACATCGTCATCACTACGGACCGTGGTCTCTGCGGTGGCTTGAACACCAACCTTCTCAAGATGGCCGTTTCCGATATGCGTGAATGGCACGAGAAAGGCGTGGAAGTGGATATCTGCACGATCGGCAGTAAAGGGCAGGCCTTCCTGAAGCGTTTCGGGCTGAACATTATCTCCAGTGTTTCACACCTCGGTGACCAGCCGGAAATCAACCAGCTGATCGGTGTAGTAAAAGTCATGCTGGATGCCTTTGCAAACGGTAGCCTTGATCGCCTCTATATCGTCTATAACCAGTTTGTTAACACGATGACCCAGACTCCGACCAGTCTGCAGATTCTGCCGCTGGTGGGTGCAGAAGAGGACGAAGAACTTTCCCATCACTGGGATTACATCTATGAGCCAGAAGCGAAGCAGGTTATCGATGCGTTGATGCCGCGCTTTATCGAGTCACAGGTGTACCAGGGTGTAGTCGAGAACAACGCCTGCGAGCAGTCTGCACGAATGGTTGCAATGAAGGCCGCGTCGGACAACGCCGGCGACATGATTGACGACCTGAACCTGAAGTACAACAAGGCGCGCCAGGCTGCCATTACACAGGAACTGTCGGAAATCGTAGGTGGTGCAGCCGCACTGGATTAAACGATCAGCATTTAAGATATACAACGGATATAAACTGAAATCTTGAGGAACCAGTAAATGAGTTCTGGAAAAATTGTTCAAATCATTGGCGCCGTCGTTGACGTCGAGTTTCCCGGCAACGCTATCCCTAGAGTGTTCGATGCACTCAAAGTGGATGAAACCGGCCTGACTCTGGAAGTCCAGCAGCAGCTGGGAGACGGTGTCGTCCGTTGTATCGCGATGGGCAGCTCTGATGGTCTGCGCCGTAGCCTGGCGGTAACTGATACCGGTGCACCGATCACCGTACCGGTTGGCACCAAGACACTCGGCCGGATCATGGACGTACTAGGTGCTCCTATCGACGGCAAGGGCGATGTTGGCGCGGAAGCTTCGCTGCCGATTCACCGTTCACCTCCGTCATATGCGGAACAGGCAGCCAGTGACGAGCTGTTGGAGACAGGCATCAAGGTTATCGACCTGATTTGCCCGTTTGCCAAGGGCGGTAAAGTCGGTCTGTTCGGGGGTGCCGGTGTGGGCAAGACCGTGAACATGATGGAACTGATCCGCAACATCGCTATCGAGCACAGTGGCTACTCGGTATTTGCAGGTGTCGGTGAGCGTACTCGTGAAGGTAACGATTTCTACCATGAAATGACCGAATCCCAGGTACTCGACAAAGTCGCCCTGGTGTACGGTCAGATGAACGAACCTCCCGGCAACCGCCTGCGTGTCGCGCTGACCGGCCTGACCATCGCTGAGCATTTCCGTGACGAAGGTCGTGACGTTCTGCTCTTCATCGACAACATCTACCGCTATACGCTGGCCGGCACCGAGGTGTCTGCACTGCTCGGGCGCATGCCTTCTGCGGTGGGCTACCAGCCGACACTGGCTGAAGAAATGGGTCGTTTGCAGGAACGCATTACCTCGACCAAGACCGGTTCGATCACATCTATTCAGGCTGTATATGTCCCCGCGGATGACCTGACTGACCCGTCACCTGCTACAACCTTCTCGCATCTTGATGCGACGGTGGTACTGTCACGCCAGGTTGCCGAACTGGGCATCTACCCGGCCGTGGATCCACTGGATTCCACCAGCCGTCAGCTCGACCCGAACGTAATCGGTGAAGAACATTACCAGGTTGCACGTGATGTGCAGGCTACACTGCAGCGTTACAAGGAACTGCAGGACATTATCGCCATCCTCGGCATGGATGAGCTGTCAGAAGACGACAAGCTGACCGTGTCCCGTGCACGTAAGATTCAGCGCTTCCTGTCACAGCCATTCTTCGTTGCCGAGGTCTTTACCGGCACGGCCGGCAAGTATGTGTCGCTGAAAGACACCATCAAGGGGTTCCGCGCGATTGTTGACGGTGAGTATGACAGTCTTCCCGAGCAGGCCTTCTACATGGTCGGTACCATTGACGAAGCCGTTGAACGTGCCAAGACCCTGTAACAGGGTTCATCGAGGACTTAGAGTATGGCCATGACCATGCACATAGATATAGTCAGTGCAGAAGAAGAAATATTCTCGGGTACTGCTGAAGCAGTTTTCGCTCCACTCGCCAGTGGTGAAGTCGGAATATACCCTCGCCACACGCCAATGATTGGTGAACTGAAAGCGGGTGAGATTCGGGTGCGTTCCGGTGAGAACGAAGATTCCTACTATGTATCCGGCGGCGTGCTTGAAGTACAGCCGCATGTCATTACGGTATTGAGCGATACGGCTATCCGTGCCCACGATCTGGATGAAGCTACTGCACTCGAAGCCAAGCGCCAGGCCGAAGAAGCCATGGCCGATCGCAAGACCGATCTGGACTTCGCCCGTGCGCAGGCCGAACTGGCTGAAGCCGTCGCGCAATTGAACATGATCCGCAAGTTACGCGAAAAGATGTGATCCCCGACACTGCACCTTAACCTGATGGCAGAGACTGTTACGCAGGGCAAGGTTGTGTCCATTACCTATACGCTGAAAGGCGAAGACGGCAAGCTGTTTGAATATCGTGACGTGCCGGTCAACTATCTGCACGGCTCAGGCAGCGACCTGTTCCCCAAAGTCGAACAGGCCCTGATCGGAAAATCCGTTGGTGACAGGGTCAATGTCGTCCTGTCACCCGATGAGGGGTTTGGTGAGCGGGACCCCAATCTGCAGTTCAAAAACGCCCTGTTCGATGTCCCGGAAGATTACCGCCGCATTGGTGCCGAGATCGAAGCCCGGAATGAAGTCGGTGAATCGCGTACTTTTTTTGTCACGCAGATAGAAGATGGTACGGTGACGTTTGATGCCAACCATCCCCTGGTTGGACAGACTGTCGAATTTATCGTCAGGATAGTCGGTATACGTCAGGCATCAGACCAGGAATTGCAGCGTGGCACACCCGATGCCGATCCCGGATTACCATTCCTGATGTAACGGGCCAGAAACCGTTATATTATTCGGTTCATGAGCACCCCACCCCTTGAAGTCATCATTCTTGCCGCAGGCAAGGGTACGCGTATGCGGTCGGCCTTGCCCAAGGTGCTGCATGAACTTGCCGGAAAGCCACTACTGCAGCATGTACTGGATACCAGCCGCCAGCTAGGCGCCGAGCGACTGCATGTCGTATACGGATTTGGCGGCGACCAGTTGCGAAATGCGATCACCGGCGATGACCTTAACTGGATTTTGCAGGCTGAGCAGAAGGGCACCGGGCATGCAGTACAACTGGCACTCGAGTGTGTCGATGAGGCCTCTACCGCGATGGTGCTGTATGGCGATGTGCCGCTGGTAAGCCCTCACTCCCTGCAGGCCATGCTTGATGCCGCCGGCCATGATGCGGTGGGTTTGATGACGGCAATGCTGGATGATCCTGCCGCCTATGGTCGTATCATTCGTGACGAGAACAACCGCTTCAAGGAAATCGTCGAGTTCAGCGATGCAACGGATGTGCAGCGCGCTGTGCAGGAAATCAACACGGGCTTCCTGGCTGCGCCGGCTAAACGTTTAAAAAAGTGGTTGTCCGGGATAAACAGCGATAACGCCCAGGGCGAGTTCTACCTGACGGATATCTTTGCCCTGGCCGTAGCCGATGGCGTCGGCGTCGAAACCTGCCAGCCGGTAACGAGCGATGAAACACTCGGCGTTAATAACCGCCTCGACCTTTCTGTGCTGGAGCGCATATATCAACAGCAGTCCGCTGACAGGTTGATGATGCAGGGGCTAACCTTGCGCGATCCCAGCCGCTTCGACCTGCGCGGTGACCTCGTGCACGGTCAGGACTGCAGTATTGACATCAACACGGTAATAAGCGGCGAAGTCGTCCTGGGTGACAGGGTGAGCATTGGACCAAACTGTATTTTAAATAATGTAAAAGTTGGCAATGACGTGGAGATCAAGGCCAATTGTGTATTCGAGAATGCGACCATCGGCGTAGGAGCCATCATCGGCCCTTATGCACGCCTGCGGCCTGCTGCCGATATCGGGCCTGCCGCACATATCGGTAACTTCGTCGAGGTTAAGAAAAGTACCGTCGGCGAAGGAAGTAAGGTCAATCACCTTTCGTATGTCGGCGATACCGAGATAGGCAGCGGAGTCAATGTCGGTGCCGGCGTCATAACCTGCAATTACGACGGTGCCAACAAGCATAGGACTGTCATTGGCGATGACGCCTTCATAGGTTCCGATACCCAGTTGGTGGCGCCAGTCTCGGTAGGTAAAGGCGCAACGATTGGTGCCGGATCGACCATTACCAGTGATGCACCGGATAACACCCTGACTTTGAGCAGGGCAACACAGGTCTCGATCGAAGGCTGGCAGCGTCCGGAAAAAACAGAGAAGTAGATTATGTGCGGAATTATCGGCGCTATTGCTGACAGAGACATCACTGACATACTGGTAGAGGGGCTCAAGCGGCTTGAATACCGAGGCTATGACTCAGCTGGTGTTGCGCTGCTGGACGAGCAGGGTGAAATACAACGGCAACGGGTCAGCGGCCGAGTCATGAATCTGCAAAACATGATTCGTCAGAGCCCTGAAATCAAAGGGCATACAGGCATTGCCCACACGCGCTGGGCAACTCACGGAAAACCCACCGAAAAGAATGCCCACCCGCACATGTGCAACGATGTCGTCGCCCTGGTGCACAACGGCATCATCGAGAACCATGACGTGCTGCGCGAACAGCAGACGCATGACGATTACCGGTTTACTTCAAATACCGACACCGAGGTCATCGTTCACCAGGTACACAGAAACCTGGTGGCCAGCGGTGACCTGTTCCAGGCATTGCAAAAAACCGTCACGGAACTCGAAGGCGCCTACTCGCTGGCTGTTATTTCATCACAGCATCCGGACTGCATCGTCGTCGCGCGCAAGGGTAGCCCGCTCGTCATCGGGCTGGGAGAAGGGGAGAACTTCATTGCCTCGGATGTTGCCGCGCTTGTTATGGAAACGCGGAATTTCATCTTCCTGGAAGAAGGCGACGTGGCGCGTATCACCGGAAGCGAAGTGGCTATCGTAGATAGTGAAGGCCAAGCCGTCGAACGTGATATTCACGTCAGCAGCCTGTCAGCCGATGCGGTCGAACTGGGTGAATACCGCCATTACATGCTCAAGGAGATCTACGAGCAGCCACAGGCCATTAGCGATACGCTGGAAGGTAGATTGTCCGGTAACCGTCTGCTTGATGGCATGTTCGGCCACGACGGTAGCCGCATCCTGGACAGTATCCGCGATGTCCAGATTATCGCCTGCGGCACCAGTTACCATGCCGGGCTTGTTGCGCGTTACTGGATGGAAAGCCTGGCTGGCGTATCATGCCGCGTTGAAGTCGCCAGTGAATTTCGTTACCGCCAGCACGTCGTTCCGGAGGACTGCCTGGTGATTACCATATCCCAGTCCGGTGAGACGGCCGATACGCTCGCTGCCCTGAAATTCGCTCGCGGTATTGGCTACAAGCATTCACTCTGCATCTGCAATGTCGCCGAGAGTTCGCTGGTGCGTGAATCGGACCTGACGGTGCTGACTCACGCAGGACCGGAGATCGGTGTTGCCTCGACCAAGGCGTTTACCAGCCAGCTGGTCGCCCTGATGCAGGTAGTGATAGCACTTGGAAGACGTAACAAGCTGAGTGAAAAACAGGAGGAATGCATTGTCGGTGAACTGCGTTCATTGCCCGCGCGTCTGCGCGAGGCACTGACACTTGATGCGCGCATCACCGAGATTGCCGAGCGCTTTGCCAACAAGCATCATGCCTTGTTTCTCGGCCGTGGCACCCACTACCCGGTAGCCATGGAAGGTGCGCTCAAACTGAAGGAAATCTCCTACATCCATGCCGAGGCCTACCCGGC
>JARFQC010000145.1 GCA_029287965.1 Arenicellales bacterium | reverse complement strand
GGCGTAGGGTGCGCGGGTTCTGTGCGGCAAGTCATGTTCGCTGTTCACCTGCTTCGCGAGAGCGCGGAGGTCCAGGCTAAAACCGGTTGCAGCGCGAGAGCGGCCGAATTCACGGCCTATGGCGTCATATCGCCCGCCCTTGGCAATCGCACGACCGCAGCCGGGTCTGTGCACGGTGAATACGAGCCCGGTGTGGTAGCTCGGGCCGCTGAGTGATGCAAGTTCGAAGTAGATGCGCGTATCGGGCAATCTTTTCCTGAGCCTGCCGGCGATCATTGCGAGATTCGTAAATGCATCGGCAACTTCTGGTGAGGCTTTAGCAAACTCACTTGCAACAGTATCAAGCTGTGCGGCTTCACCGCTGCAGTCTGTCATCAGGACTAGCAGTTTTTGCGTTGCCGCGTCCACGTTGAATGCATTGCAGCGTCTTTCCACGTCGGGTGCTGATTTGCTGGTAATTGCATCCATCAGGCTGCCGCGCGCATGCTCATCCAGCCCAGCCTGCTGCATCAGGCTTGTGAATACACCCATGTGCGCGAGATCGACGTGAAGATTGTCGATACCCATGCATGACAGCGTTTCTACCAGCAGCTCGACAATTTCAATATCAGCCTCTGCGTCCGCAACGCCGAACAGTTCAGCGCCCAGCTGCAATGGCACACGCGAGCCGCCAAGACTGTCCGGCCGGGTGCGCAAGACCGGGCCGAAATAACAAAGTCGGGTTGCCCCGGACTGGCGCAGGTAATGGGTATCGATGCGCGCAACCTGGGGCGTCATGTCTGCCCGTACGCCCATCATCTTGCCCGTGATCTGGTCTGTCAGTTTGAAGGTTTCGATCTCAAGATCACGCCCTACTCCGGTGAGCAATGAATCGAGGTATTCCATCAGCGGGGGCA
This sequence comes from Arenicellales bacterium, assembly GCA_029287965.1. Lineage (GTDB taxonomy): Bacteria > Pseudomonadota > Gammaproteobacteria > BMS3Bbin11 > BMS3Bbin11 > JARFQC01. The sequence goes on along the minus strand of JARFQC010000145.1, from coordinate 5,769 downwards.
TGACGAGTTCATAACCCCAGCTGTTAAGCAGGTCGAGTGACTTGCGGCGCAGTGACTCTATGCGTCGGGCTTCGTCAGGAAGGGTCTCTTCAATACCGTCTGGCAGCAGCCAGCGATCGTCATTGCTCATGCGCGTCATGATATCTGCTTAATTCCCTGCCCTGACCAGCGTCAGTGCCACAGCGCCCAGCAGCATAACGACCAGGCCGATGCTTCTCAGCTGGGTGTCACTGACCTGTTCGAGCATCTCGAGCATTTTCCGGTAACGGCCGGGATTGAGAAACGGCAGTATGCCTTCCAGCATCAGCATCAGTGCAATGGCAGCAAAGAGGTCATTCCACTGCATTCGCTTCATTCCGCTTGAAATACTGGAAGAACTGCGTATTCGGCTCGATAACCATCAGGTTATCCTTGTTGCGGAAAGTGTTGTCGTAGGCAGCCAGGCTGCGGAAGAAAGAGAAAAACTCACGATCGGTGTTATAGGCATCGGCGTAGACGCGTGTTGCTTCCGCATCGCCTGTACCACGAAGTATCAGTGCGTCACGTTCTGCCTCTGCAATGAGAATTTTCGTCTCACGGTCTGCGTTGGCACGAATGCGTTCTGCAGCTTCAGCACCCTGCGCACGCAGCTCCTTGGCAACACGGGTACGCTCTGCATCCATACGGTCATACACGGACTGGCTGATTTCAGGCACGAGATCGACGCGCTTGAGGCGAACGTCAATCACCGAAATGCCGTACTCGGCAGCCTGGGTGTTGGTCCTCTCCTGAACGATCTGCATGATCTGGTCGCGGTCTCCGGAGATGACTTCCGTCACCGACCGCTTACCGAACTCGGTACGCAGACCGTCATTGATCAACTGACGCAGTCTTGTACGGGCACGCTGTGAATCACCACCGACCGTGACGAAATATTGGGTCGGGTCGATAATGCGCCACTTGGCGAACGAATCGACTACCAGGGTCTTTTTCTCGTTGGTGATGTACTGCTCGACGGGCGCATCCATGGTCTGGACGCGGGCATCGAAGAAACGCACGTTGTTGACGATGGGCATTTTCATGTGCAGGCCGGGTTGGTCATCGTCTCTAATAATCTCGCCGAACCTGAACACGATGGCCTTTTCACGTTCATCGACGATGTAGAACACACCTGACGCCAGCAATGCTGTAGCGAACAGGACAAATGCAATCACGGGTATTTTAACTGACATGATCTATCTCCTGCTGCGGTCGCTGCGATCGCTGGCATCGCGGAAGTTGTCTATCTGCCTCTTCAGCTCATCCGTGGTGAGCGTCGGACGACTACTGTAATCGGGCATCATTTCCATGTTGTCCATGCGGTTGACCATACGATCCAACGGCAGATACATGATGTTGTTGCTGTTCTGCTGATCGACCATGACCAGGTTGCTGCCGGTCAGGACGTTTTCCATGGTTTCGATATACATGCGTTCGCGGGTAACTTCCGGTGCGCGCGCATACTCCTTCGCGACCGCGATGAAGCGTTCCGCCTCACCATTCGCGGCAGCAACGACGCTGGCCTGGTAGGCTTCCGCATCCTGCATAATTCGCGCAGCAGCACCGCGGGCTCGGGGGATAACATCGTTGGAATAGGCTTCAGCCTCGTTGACCAGCCTGACCTCGTCCTCGCGCGCTTTCACGGCATCGTCGAAGGCTGCCTTCACTTCAGCCGGCGGCAGCGCGTGCTGCATTTCAACGGTAAGGACCTCGATACCGGACTCATAACGATCCAGTATGGTCTGGACAATTAGGCTGGTATTAGTGATCACTTCGGCTCGGCCACTGGTCAATGCCAGGTCCATCGTGGTCTTGCCGATCGTCTCGCGGACGGCCGCTTCAGTCGCGGAACGCACCACTATGTCTTTGTCGTCGCTGACGTTGAACAGGAACAGGGTGGGGTCCTGGATACGGAACTGGATCGCAAACGCGATATCGATAATGTTCTCGTCTTCCGTCAGCATCAGTGATTCGCGCGGCACGGACTGCAGGCTGCCGTTACGGGTACTGCGATAGCCGACTTCAACCGTGTTGACCTGCTCCACGTTGACAATTTCGCGTTTCTCGATGGGCGTCGGGAAGTTCCAGTGCAGGCCGGCTGTCGTGGTATCAACAAGTTTGCCGAATCGCAGAATGACAGCGCGTTCACCCTGCTTGACCGTGTAGATACCGGTTGCCATCCAGCCGAGCAGGAGCAGCAGCAGAATCATACCGACACCAAAAATGCCGATAGACCCGCCTCCGCCACCGGTGCCGGAATCGCGGCTACCGTCTCCGCCGCCGCGTCCGAACAGGCCGCTGAATCGCTTCTGCAGATTTTTTACAATTTCGTCGAGGTCAGGAGGGCCGTCCTGGCTATTCCTGTTACCCCAAGGGTCTTTCCCGTCCGAGCCACCCGGTTGATTCCATGGCATGGTCTGACTACTCCTATACTTTCACTCAAAGAGGCGCGATTCTATCTTGATTTCGAGCCAAGTTCACATAGTTCTGGTCTGGAAACTGCACCCGGACGGGTTGGGTCAGTCAGCCATGGATGGGCTAAAGTCCGATTGCCGGTTTAACCAGGCCACGTCGGCCTGGTTTCCCTCAAGCACCATCAGCCAGTCACCGTTGTCCTGCATGGTTTCCTGTACCACGTTGAAGTGCTGGAATATGCGTGCGCGCAGTCCACCTTCTGCAACAGGTATCAGCACGCGTTGCCGAATCCGTAGTCTACTGAAATGTTCGTCTATGGCCTGCATAAGCAGCTCCACACCCACACCGGTCTGCGCCGAGAGGGTGACTTTCTTAATCGTGCCCTGCTCGTCACGTTCGAGACCGGGGCTGCGGCCGGTAAGGTCCAGCTTGTTGTAAACCAGGATCTGTGGCACGTCACTGGCCTCGATTTCTGCCAGCACCTCGTTGACCTGTTCGATGTTCTCATCACGCCGGTCCGAGGCGATATCCACCACGTGCAGCAGCAGCGAGGCGCCGCTGACTTCTTCCAGCGTGGATTGAAAGGCCTCGACCAGGCTGTGCGGCAGATGACTGATAAAACCCACCGTATCCGCCAGGATTACGCGACCGGCATTGGGCAGTTCCAGCCGCCGCATAGTCGGATCGAGTGTCGCAAACAGTTTATCGGCCTGGTAAACCTCTGCCCCGGTCAGGCGATTGAACAACGTCGATTTGCCGGCATTGGTATAGCCGACCAGGGATACTGTTTCGACCGGCACCTTGTGACGCGACTTACGCCGCTCGAACCTGCGCTTCCTGACTTTTTCAAGACGGCTGCGCAGGGCCTTGATGCGTACACCGATCAGGCGGCGATCCGTTTCAAGCTGGGTTTCACCCGGTCCGCGCAGGCCGATACCGCCTTTCTGGCGCTCCAGGTGAGTCCAGCCACGTACAAGCCGGGTCGACAAGTGGCGCAGCTGGGCGAGTTCGACCTGCAGCTTGCCTTCATGGCTGTGCGCGCGCTGGGCAAAAATATCAAGAATCAGGCCGGTACGATCCAGTACCCGGCATTTCAATGCCCGCTCCAGGTTTCGTTCCTGTACCGGTGTAATGGCGTGATTGATCAGTACCAGCGTGCTGCCTGTCTGTTCCAGGACCTGGCGTATCTCGTCCACTTTGCCCTTGCCGATAAACAGTCCGGGATCGGGACTGCGACGTGTACCGGTGATAATGGCTACGGGATGTGCGCCTGCCGAACGGGCGAGGAGATCAAACTCAGATAGGGACTCTTCGTCCTTGATGCGACCAAAATGCAGATGGACCAGGACGGTCTTCTCTGCACTCTGCTCTGCTACTGCTGTGATTGGATCCTTCAGGTGTGATTTATCAGTTATTTCCTGCACTCTCTTCGTTATCGAGCTGCAGCTTCACTGTCCTGGCCGGCACCACGGTAGAAATGGCGTGCTTGTAAATCATCTGGCTGACCGTGTTTTTCAGCAGTACGACAAACTGGTCGAAAGACTCTATTTGCCCCTGCAGTTTTATGCCGTTGACCAGGAATATGGAAACCGGGATGCGCTCTTTTCTCAGTGTGTTCAGATATGGATCCTGTAGTGCGACCCCTTTTTGTTGTGACATGTCTCATCTCCTGCTTATTGTTATAACCGGGTTTTGGGACACGGGATTGTTTTACGAGTTCCGCAGTCCTAACCCTGTCTTGTTGTACTTCCTCGGTACCTCACAAACCAGATGGGGCTGCATCGCGTCAATTCAATGCAGGCGCCGCAATTCAGGCAATGTACCGTCCAACACTAGTCGTTTTCTGCAGGAATTCCAAGACTTTTTCCTCAAAATCAACGTCTTCTGTATCGAACCACAAGACATCCGGATCATTACGTAACCAGGTGAGCTGGCGCTTTGCCAGTTGCCTCGTGGCGAACACGCAGCGCTCACGCATGGTGGCGTAATCCGTCTCGCCATTGAGGTAGTCAATGACCTGCCGGTAACCCACTGCACGCATGGCTGGCAGCTTTCCATGCAGATCGGGGCGTGCATGCAGGCGCTTTACCTCTTCCACAAAACCTTCAGCAAACATTTGCTCGAGACGTTTTTCGATGCGCGCATGCAAAACGCTGCGGTCACCCGGCCAGATGCCCAGCTTGATGAAGTCATAGGCAAGGTCATGCTGATCGTGAGGTTTATGCTGGCTGGCAGGGATACCGGACAGCTCGTATATCTCCAAAGCGCGCTGTATACGCTGCCGGTCATTGCCGTCGATACGCTGCGCCGATAGCGGATCCACGTCCTGCAGGCGCTTGTACAGGGCCGGCCAGCCGTGTTCTGCGGCATCGTCGATCAGTCTTTGCCTGACTTCATCATTCGCTGATGGCAGATCGGGCAGACCGTACTGCAGGGTACGGAAGTAGAACATCGTCCCACCGACCAGCAGGGGCATCCTGTTTTCGTTGACGGCAAGCTCCATCTGCTCGAGGGCGTCATGACGGAATTCGTCGGCGGAATAAGGCTTGGCCGGATCGCGAATATCGATGAGTGCATGTGGGTAGGCACTCATTTCACGCTCGCTGAGTTTGGCCGTGCCGATGTCCATGCCGCGATATACCTGGCCTGAATCCACACTGATGAGCCTGACGCGAAACCGGTCTGCTATGCGCATGGCCAGCCCGGTTTTTCCTGCTGCCGTCGGCCCCATCAGGAATAAGGCCGGAGTCCGGTTTACTGACCGCGCATGAACCACTTGTCTATGTCCGCAATATCCAGCTGAATCCAGGTCGGCCGGCCATGATTGCACTGATCGCTACGCTCGGTTGCTTCCATATCACGCAGCAGCGCGTTCATCTCATCGTGGGTCAGGCGCCTGTTGGCGCGCACCGAGCCGTGACAGGCCATGGTGCCGAGAATGCCATCGATGTGGTCTTCGATTCGGGTGCTTCGACCGTGTTCCGCGAGGTCTGACAGGATGTCGCGCATAAGTTCCGGTACATCGGCCGATGCCAGCATTTCCGGCACCTGGCGCACCGCGACCGTATCTTCAGATAGTTGTTGAACTTCAAAGCCTAATTTACTGAAATAATTGTTATTATTTTCGAGACACTTGATCTCGTCCATGCTCAGCCTGAGGCTGACCGGGACCAGCAGCGGTTGCGTCGGCAGGCTGTCCTTATCCAGCGCCGCTTTCATCCGCTCGTAGCTGATGCGTTCATGGGCCGCATGCATGTCGACGACGATCATGCCGCGCTGGTTTTGCGCCAGGATGTAAATACCATGCAACTGGGCAATGGCGTAGCCCAGCGGGTG
>JARFQC010000143.1 GCA_029287965.1 Arenicellales bacterium | reverse complement strand
CCGCATGTAATACGTTTTAAAAATCCCGATGACGGGCTGGTTGTCGTCGATGACATGGTGCGCGGCCGTGTCGTCTTCAATAATAATGAACTGGACGACCTGATTATCCGTCGTACAGACGGTTCGCCGACCTATAACCTGACCGTGGTCGTCGATGACAGCGATATGGGTATTACTCACGTGATACGCGGTGACGATCACCTGAACAATACACCGAGACAGATCAATATCCTGCAGGCCCTGGGTCTTGATGTTCCGCGTTATGCCCATCTGCCCATGATCCTGGGTGACGACGGGGCGAGATTATCTAAGCGGCACGGGGCGGTCAGTGTCATGCAGTACATGGAGGACGGTTATCTGCCCGAGGCCTTGCTTAACTACCTGGTCAGGCTGGGCTGGTCTCACGGTGACCAGGAGATATTCTCAGCCGATGAAATGATACAGCTGTTTGACATAGAGGATGTCAACAAGGCGGCGTCCAGTTTCAATACCGACAAGCTCACCTGGCTCAACCAGCAGTACATTATGGCTGCCGATCCCCGGCATATCGCCCACTTGATCAGCCCCCATATGGGCCGGCGTGATATCGATCCGACTGAGGGGCCGGATATTGTCAGTGTCGTGACTGTTCAGCAGGAAAGGTCCTCGACACTTGAAGAAATGGCCGACATCAGCGAGTTCTTCTACAGGGATTTCGAGGAATTTGATCCTCAAGCTGCTAAAAAGAATCTCCGGCCCGTTTCCCGTCAACCTCTCGAGGTCATGCGCGACAAACTTGTCACCCTGGAAGACTGGGAACCAGACGCGTTGCACGAAGCGGTCACGGACGTTGCCCTGTCACTTGATGTGAAAATGGGTAAGGTCGCACAACCGCTGCGCGTGGCCATTAGTGGCCGTGCGGCATCGCCGGGTATAGATGTAACACTCTACCTCGTGGGCAAGGACGCGACGCTGAGGCGGATTGATAAAGCACTTGCCTATATCGGGAAGCGTGAGGCGGAAAACCAGTAATGAATGACAAAACAACTCCTGCAACGACCAATTTCATTCGCCAGATCATCGATGCCGACCTCAGCGTAGGAAAGAACGATAGCCGCGTACATACGCGGTTTCCTCCGGAGCCAAATGGCTTCCTGCACATCGGTCATGCCAAATCGATATGCCTGAACTTCGGCATTGCCAGGGATTATCCCGGCGGACTCTGCAACCTGCGTTTCGATGACACCAATCCGCACAAGGAAAACGTGGAGTTCGTCGATTCGATCCAGGCGGATGTGCGTTGGCTTGGGTTTGACTGGGGTGAGCGACTTTTCTATGCATCGGATTATTTCGCGGACCTGTATGGCTTTGCCGTGGAACTCGTCAAGGCCGGCAAGGCATATGTCTGTGACCTGACGGCTGATGAGATCCGCGAGCACCGGGGAACGCTCACAGAACCCGGACGGGAAAGCCCTTACCGGAATCGCACTGTCGACGAAAACCTGGACCTGCTCGAACGCATGAAATCCGGAGAGTTCGAAGATGGCGCGCGCGTACTCAGGGCTAAAATCGATATGGCCTCGCCTAACATGAACATGCGTGATCCCACCTTGTACCGGATCCGGCACGGCGTTATACATCATCAAACGGGAGAGGAGTGGTGCATGTATCCCATGTATGACTTCACCCATCCGATTTCCGATGCGCTGGAAGGGATTACCCATTCCCTGTGTACGCTCGAGTTCGAAGATCACCGACCGTTGTACGACTGGGTACTCGACAACATCTCGATCGGCTGTCATCCCCGGCAGATCGAATTTTCCCGGTTGAACCTGCAGTACACGGTAATGAGCAAGCGCAAGCTGACCCAGCTTGTTGATGACGGCTACGTCAGTGACTGGGACGACCCGCGCATGCCGACCATCGCAGGTTTACGCCGGCGCGGGTATACACCTGCTTCGATTCGTACCTTCGCAGACCGCATCGGCATCACCAAGTCGGACAACTCCATAGAGATGGGGGTGCTCGAAGCCTGCGTGCGCGAAGACCTGGATACGCATGCGCCACGCAGGATGGGCGTTCTGCATCCCCTCAAGCTGGTTATAGAAAATTATCCTGACGGGCAGGAAGAGGCGTTGTCGGCGATGAATCATCCAAAAGACGAGAGCATGGGCAGTCGTAGCATCCCGTTTACCCGGGAAATATTCATTGATCAGGCGGACTTCCGGGAAACGGCTAACAAGAAATTCAAGCGCCTGGTGAGTGGTGGCGAAGTACGTTTGCGTAACGCCTATGTCATTAAATGTGAACAGGTGATAAAGGATGCCAATGGCGAAGTGATCGAACTGCGCTGCTCCTATGACCCGGACACGCTGGGCACCAATCCGGAAGGCCGCAAGGTAAGAGGCGTAATCCACTGGGTCTCGGCCAGACATGGCGTGAAGGCAGAAGTGCGCCTGTATGATCGCCTCTTCAGTCATCCTGCACCGGACAGCGACAAAACGGTCAGCTCCTTTACTGAACATCTCAATCCGGATTCGCTGCATACGCTCACGCATGCCATTGTCGAGCCATCCCTGGCAGCAGCCGGGGCAGGGGACCGTTTCCAGTATGAAAGGGAAGGCTATTTTTGCGTAGACAGCAAGGAAAGCAGCTCTGAACGGCTAGTATTTAACCGCACAGTCACCCTGAGAGACTCCTGGGCGAAAATAGAGCAGCAGGCCTCCAAATAGCATCTCATCGAACCATCATCGCGGCGCAGACCCTTTCCATCGTGGAGCAACAAACCCGGCACCAGGTTGTTTACAGAGTCCAGCGGGCCGGGTGTGCCGGGGCATCCAAAAAAAACTGGACAAAATCGGGTGGGTTCAATAATATCCGCCCTCGCCTGAGAGGGGCTATAGCTCAGCTGGGAGAGCGCAACACTGGCAGTGTTGAGGTCGGCGGTTCGATCCCGCCTAGCTCCACCAAAATCTGTCCCCATCGTCTAGAGGCCTAGGACACCGCCCTTTCACGGCGGTAACAGGGGTTCGAACCCCCTTGGGGACGCCATATTCAAGACAGGGAAAGGTCCGTTCAGGACTTTTCCCTGTTTTTATTCAGGCGCATTGTCCGCGGTCAGGACTTGTTTACTACTTCTCGGCCAGCGAATCCTGCTCTCCATCATTTATGATCCTGACAGACCGCACTCCCGTGGTCACATTATCGTTCCGGTAAAGAAACGATCAACTAGTTAACAGAATACTCGTTGCGTTCCTGATGTTGTTGTACAGTTAGGTGCTATCGAAACGAATAATTCATAACAAAGGGTCAAGCAGACATGTGCGGCATTGCAGGAATCATGCACGCCGGGAAAACCGACGTTATCAGGCAGATGACAGATGCCATGATTCATCGAGGGCCGGATGATTCAGGTTACTACCACGATGAAGATATTTCGCTTGGCCAGCGTCGGTTAAGCATCATTGACCTGGAATCGGGTCGCCAGCCTATCTCCAACGAAGACGATACCCTGCAGCTGGTCTGCAACGGTGAAATTTATAACAGCCCCGAACTGCGCAAAGACCTGTTGGCCAGGGGGCATCGTTTCAAGACACATACCGATGTTGAAGTCATCCTCCACCTTTACGAAGAGTATGGCCGGGACTGTGTCAAGCACCTGCAGGGGATGTTTGCATTTGCGATCTGGGACAAGCCACGCCGCCGGCTGTTCATGGCCCGTGATCATCTCGGCCAGAAGCCGCTGTTTTTCTGCAGACGTAATGGTGCCTTCGCCTTCGCGTCAGAGGTTAAAAGTCTCCTTGCGGCCAATATCATGGAACGCGAAATCGACCTGGAAGGCGTCTGGCATTACATCTCGCTGCGCTTCATGCCCGACGAATATTCCATGTTCAAGGGCATACACAAACTGCCTGCAGCCACCAGCCTGACCTATGAAAACGGCGACCTGACCCGGTCGCAGTACTGGAATATCGATTTCAGGGACAAGCTCAGTTCCAGCGAAGACGAAATTGAAAGTCAGCTCAACGACTTGTTGCTGGATACCGTCAACAGCCATCTTCTCAGTGACGTGCGTGTCGGCGCCTTCCTCAGCGGCGGTATCGATTCAGGCACCATTGCATCGATGATGTCCACGCTGAGCGACGAACCCATACCGACTTTCTCGCTCGGGACCAAAGAAAAAGATTTCAACGAGCTGCCATATTCGCGCATGGTCGCTGAAAAATACGGCATGGAAGCCTACGAAAAAGTGGTTGAACCCGACCTGATACACACGATCCCGACGATGATCTACCACATGGACGAACCGGCCGATCCATTCGGATTCGGCGTCTACCTGGTCTCGGAGCTGGCGTCAGAACATGTCAAGGTAGTGCTTGGCGGCGATGGGGGCGATGAGAATTTTGCCGGCTATGACCGTTATGTCGGTCAGCGGCTCGTGGATTACTACTGCCTGCTGCCCAAATGGATACGGCAGGGGGTTGTAAAGCGCATCACAGATCGAATACCGGAAACCTTTGGCTACAAGAGCCTGGCGCAGAAAGCCGCCTGGGTGAACGAGATGTCTTTGTTTACCGGTGGTGACCGCTATGCCCGCAGCATGAGCACGTTGCGATTCACCAGCGATGCCAAGCAGCGCCTGTTCACCAGCGCCTCGATGGAACAGATCGATGACCCGGATTCAACTGAGAGGATCCTGCGATATTTCAATGCAGAGAACATTGATCATGTTGTCGACAAAATGCTCTATACCGACTTGATGACGCGCATACCGGATCACCTGCTGACCATTGCTGATCGTATGACCATGGCCCATTCTCTGGAGAGCCGTTCGCCGCTGATCGACTACAAGGTGGTGGAATTCGCGGCGTCGATACCGGCCGGTATAAAACTGAAAGGCAATAAGCTCAAGTACATTCTGCGCAGGGTGGCATCACGTTACATGCCTGAGGAACTGATCTGGATGAAGAAACAGGGCTTCCGGTTTCCGCTGGGCATCTGGTTCAGAACCGAGTTGAAACAATTCCTGCAAAATCTTTTTTCACAGTCACGTTTCGTCGAACTCGGCATCTTCGAACAAACATATATCGATGAACTGCTTGATGAGCACATCTCAGGCAAGGCTGATCATAACTACCGCATCTGGGTGCTGCTGAACCTGGAAATGTGGTACCGGATGTATTTCGAAGGCGAGACCATCGAGTCCATGCGTGAATTTACCGATCGCCTGGCCTAGGGCGCGATACAGGCGTTGATGTCGTTTCTCATCTCCCTATAGGAGCGGCGACCTCGCCGCGAAACAAAATTCCCTGTGTTGAACCACCCAATCGTGGCGAGGCCGCCGCTCCTACAGGTAATACGGGAGGCAGGCGTGCCTTGTTACCTGCAAAACCAGAGCCCGGAGCCCGGTTTCTGCTCACCGGCATGGGCAGCCAGGTACTGGCTGGTGTAGTCATCCATGCGATTACGTAAGTCGTTCCACACCGCGAGTCGATCCGCGTTGCCAACCAGTTTACCGTCGCCACGAGCCTTTGCAGTCCACAGGCCGGTTCCGTTGAAACTGAATATCGGGATCAGGTCGGTGCGTCGGGTAGCAGGCTGGATGTCTGCGTTGAGGTTGTCCAGTACCAGCGGGACGGCGCCAGGTTCGGAATAGTAGCTGAGCACCATGTGCGCCTGGTTCAGTTTGACGGCTTTGACATAGGTAAGGCGGAGCTTGTTGTCCGGCATACCCATTTCCCGCAGGGTAAAGTACTTCGCGATCGTGAAGTCCTCGCAGTCACCCTTGTTTTCGATCAGGAGTTCGTAGGGCGTCGCCCAGTAGTCTGCCTTGCCCCATTGCGGTGCATCGAAAATGAATTCTGCCTGGTTTATGAGCTGGTTGACCGTTTCGAGCTTGGCCCATTCGGAATAGTGCTGCCCGTTCTTGATCAAGTTGCACCACTGCTTCAGCCGGGCCCGGGCTGCAGGATCGACTTGTTCCTGGGATGACTGCACCGCAGGCTCCGTTTTGACAGGTACGGTTTTCGTCTTACGGCTGGCGCAACCACTGGCGACGGCAAGCGACAAGATCACTAGCACCTGTACAAGTGGAGTCAGTATGCGACGTGGATGTAGGCCGGCATTTCTGCTTTGAGCCATGTTCGGGATTCGCTTGTGGTGTTGGGTAATCAGGTTATTTACCATGAAATCCTGCTACTATTCACTCCGCTTGTAAATCCTCGGATTTTTTTGATGGACATCGTCTGGATAGGCATCGCATTCTCACTGGGCTTTCTTGCCAGCCTGGTCAATCTCCCGCCGCTGGTCGGTTACCTGGTTGCCGGCTTTGTACTCGCCTCCTTTGGCGTCACCATGGATGCCACCCTTCAGCACTTCGCCGACCTGGGCGTGACCCTGCTGCTGTTCACGATCGGTTTGAAACTGCAACCTGCAACCTTGTTGAAAAAAGAGGTGTGGGCGACGGCCTCTGTGCATATGCTGGTCACAGTGCTCGCATTTGGCCTGGGTATTCTCCTGCTGGCATCGACAGGCTTGTCATACTTTGCGGGGCTGACCGTCTGGCAGTCGTTGCTGATCGCATTCGCACTGAGCTTTTCCAGCACGGTATTCGCCGTCAAGGTATTCGAGGAGCAGGGCGAGATGTCTTCTCTGCATGGCCGTATTGCGATCGGCATCCTGATCATGCAAGACCTCGCCGCAGTGATTTTCCTTGCCGTGTCGGAAGCGAAGATTCCCTCCATCATGGCCCTGCTGCTCATCGCGTTCATACCGTTCCGGTTTTTGCTGTTCCGCATCATGAATTACATCGGGCACGGCGAGCTGCTAGTGCTGTTCGGGCTGGTCCTCGCCGTCGGCGGAGCAGAGTTGTTCGAACTGGTTCGCATCAAGGGTGACATGGGCGCCTTGTTCTTTGGCATCCTCGCCGCCTCGCATCCACGTGCGTCTGAAATGGCCAGGCATCTGCTGAGTCTCAAGGACCTGTTCCTGGTTGGCTTCTTCCTCAGCGTCGGGTTGACCAGTACTCCGAGCCTCACGATGGTCGGGGTTGCGCTGCTGCTGTGTGTATTCACGATATTCAAGCTTGGACTTTTTTACCGGCTTCTGACCTGGTTCAATGTCAGTGCACGCACGTCAACGCTGGCGTCCCTGAGCCTGACAAACTACAGCGAGTTCGGGCTGATTGTTGGCAGTATCGGCTACGCCCACGGGTGGATTTCTGCCGACTGGCTGGGCACGATTGCGATCGCACTGTCGATCATGTTCATCATTGGTGCGCCATTCAATACTGCAGCAGATGATATCTACGTGCGTTTCCGGAAATTCCTGAAATCATTTGAAAGCAAACAACGCCTGGCCGATGAAGAAATGATTGACCCGGGTAATGCGACGACCGTGATTTTCGGCATGGGCAGGGTCGGAACAGGCTCGTACGACGCCATGACCAAGCGCATCGGTGACCGGGTGCTTGGCATTGACTATGACCAGCAGACTGTTGATAACCACTGCTCAGAAGGCCGCAACGTCATACGCGGAAGTGCCACGGATCCCGATTTCTGGGAACGTGTCGATGCGCAAACAAACCAGGTCACCCAGATTCTTCTCGCGATGCCCAATTTCAGGGAAAACCGCCATGCTGCACAGCAAATCAGGAAGCTTGGTATCGATGCACACATAGCGGCGACGGCGAAGTACGAGGACGAGATCGAGCCTCTGAAAGAGGCGGGCGCCGATGCGGTGTTTAATCTTTACACCGAAGCGGGTACCGGTTTTGTCAGCCTGGCATGCGAGAAATGGGAGAAGGAAGACGCGCTGCAAACCGCCTCATCCTGACGGGCCATGATTCTATTCGCCTGTGATGCCTGCGCACCTGCAATGCATGCCGGTAAGAGAATGCTTTAGACGCTTTTAATACAGGCTTAAAGCAGGGTACGCAGAATTCAGAGTATGTTCTTTAATGCGGTGCCCATCTCGGCGGGATTGCGCGTAACGGTTATTCCACATTCCTCCATGATACGTATTTTCTCTTCCGCGGTACCTTTGCCGCCTGAAATAATGGCGCCGGCATGTCCCATGCGCTTACCCTCGGGGGCAGTGATGCCGGCAATGAAACCAACCACAGGTTTACTCATATTGTCCCTCACCCACAGGGCGCAGTCTTCCTCGTCGCTGCCTCCGATTTCACCGACCATGATGACTGCTTCTGTTTCCGAATCGTCGTTGAACTGCTTCATGACATCCAGATGCTTCATGCCGTTGACGGGGTCGCCGCCAATGCCGACACAGGTGGACTGGCCGAGCCCCAGTTGGGTCAGCTGGTCGACGGCTTCATAGGTCAGGGTGCCTGACCGGGAGACGACGCCGATCGGGCCTTTCTTGTGTATGTGGCCCGGCATAATGCCGATTTTTAGCTCGTCAGGTGTGATGACACCGGGACAGTTCGGGCCGATCAGTAAAGTATCAGTCTGCTTCATCCTGCTGCGCACACGTACCATGTCGAGTACCGGGATGCCTTCCGTGATGCAAATGACCAGGTCCAGTCCGGCGTCCACGGCTTCGTCTATCGCCGCAGCCGCGAAAGGAGGCGGGACGTAGATGACCGAGACGTTGGCGCCTGTTTCCGACCTTGCTTCCGCGACACTGTCATAAACCGGGATGCCCTCGAACTCCTGACCGCCCTTGCCGGGTGTTACACCGGCAACATAGGCGTCTTTGCCAAATGCATAGGCAGCGCTGTGGTGGGTGTGGAACTGGCCTGTTTTACCAGTTATGCCCTGCGTCATTACACGGGTGTTTTTATCAATCAGGATAGACATCAGGCTGCTCCTCCGGCTGCTTCAACGGCTTTCCGGGCTGCATCTGCCATGTCTCCTGCGGAGATAATGCTCAGGTCAGATTCTTCCAGCAGCTGCTTACCCTGTTCGGCATTGGTGCCTTCCAGCCGGACGATTAACGGGATGTCGAGATGTATCTCCTTTGCCGCCGTGATCAAGCCTTCCGCAATGATGTCGCAGCGCATGATGCCGCCGAAGATATTGACCAGGATGGCCCTGACGTTGGGGTGCTTGAGCATCAACCGGAATGCATTTGTGACTTTCTCCGTGCTGGCACCACCCCCGACATCGAGAAAGTTGGCCGGTTCACTGCCGTACAGCTTAATGATATCCATCGTAGCCATGGCGAGGCCGGCACCGTTGACCATGCAGCCGATATTGCCGTCCAGCGAGATGTAACTGAGGTCGTGACGGGTAGCTTCGATTTCGTCAGCGTCCTGTTCGTCGGGATCATTGAGTGTGCGAATGTCTTCATGGCGGAAGAGAGCGTTGTCATCAAAGCTGAGCTTTGCGTCCAGTGCGAGCAGGGCTGACTGTTTCGTCAGCACGAGCGGATTGATTTCAACCAGCGATGCATCCTTTTCGACGAAAATTTTGAGCAATGTATTGAACAGTGAGACAGCAGCCGTATTGATGTCGCCTTCAAAGCCGAGCCTGGCTGCAAGTTCAGTAAGATCATCCTGGTTGAATCCTGATTCGGCATCAGCATAAACAGTAAATATGCGTTCGGGTGTGCTGGCGGCAACTTCTTCAATTTCCGTGCCGCCCTCGGTGCTGGCAAGCAGGGCGACCTGCTGACGGCTGCGATCTATCAGGAGCCCGAGATAAAATTCCTTATCGATGTCGATACCGGACTCGACCAGCAGTTGCCGGACGATGCGTCCTTCCGGGCCGGTCTGTTTGCTGACAAGTCGCATGCCATGGATCGATCCGGCATGCTGCTTGACGTCGTCCAGTGACGAGGCGAGTTTTACCCCGCCGGCCTTGCCACGACCACCCGCATGCACCTGTGCCTTGACTACCCATCGATTGCCGCCGAGTTCACGCGCTGCGGTGACGCATTCCTCGACACTGCGGCAGGGGGTGCCTGCCGGTACCGGGATGCCGTAATCTGACAGTATTCTTTTAGCCTGGTACTCGTGTATTTTCATAATAGTTATATAAAACAGTAGGATGTAAAGGAAATGTTATGTAATGCATTAGGTAGGGCAGCGGGTGCAATGGGTGGACTGATTGAACCGGTATCTGGGATGCTTCATAATTACAGGTTGATTAATCAAGGCCCAATCATAGCCCATGTTGTGTACATTACTGAAAGCTAAATTACACAGTGCGCGTGTAACGCATTCCGAACTCGAGTATGAAGGTTCATGTGCAATCGACAGTGCTCTGCTGGAAGCCTCCGGCATACACGAGTACGAACAGATCCAGATTTACAATGTCACCAATGGCGAACGTTTCACTACCTACACCATTCAGGCAGAAGCCGGATCCGGCGTTATTTCCGTGAACGGTGCCGCCGCCCACAAGGCAAGCCCGGGCGATAAAATCATCATTTGCGCCTACGCATCGCTCAGCGAGGCCGAAATGAAGAAATTCAAACCTGTCCTGGTCTATCTTGATGAGGACAACCGTATTACCCGAACGAGCAACCGTATCCCTGTTCAGGCCGCCTGAGCGTTCTGCTACCTGAAAATCTCACCTGTACTGTTAAAACCTGGCGATGCAGGGAATGCAACTCGCAGTGAAGCAGGCAGGTTCGTCAGAATTCATCCTTCCACTTCCTTAACGCTGTAAAGCAATCCAGGTCGTTTTCCATTGGCCGTCCCGAACGGGCACTAACGGCACTGCGGACCGTGGCGAAAGTTGTGCGCAAAAATGGATTGATGCGCCGCTCCTTCTCGAGCGACGTCGGCAGCGATGGCCTTCGCTGCCGCATCATGTTCTCAACTTCTGGAATGTATGCAGCGATGTCTGCGTTGCCCGGTTCGACTTCCAGTGCAAAGTGCAGGTTGTTCAGCGTGTATTCGTGGGTACAGCAGATAAGGGTGGCATCTGGCAGGCCGGCGATTTTTTCAAGTGAGGTGTGCAGCTGTTCAGCCGTACCATCGAACAGCCTGCCGCAGCCGGCACTGAACAGGGTGTCACCACAAAACAGCAGCACGTCTGACAGGTAGCCGATATGCCCGGCGGTATGGCCTTGCAGGTCGAGGACCCGGAAAGACATCCCGACACCCGGTGCGTCTATGGTCTGTCCTTCTGACACAGTGATATCAACGTTATCGATTGTTTCCCTGGCAGGTCCGTATACCGTAGTGCCATAACGTTTCTTCAGTGACTTTATGCCGCTTACATGATCCCAGTGTTTATGGGTAATCAGTATCGCTTCAAGTTCCAGGCCGTTCTCTTCAAGGAACCGGGTGACCGGCTCTGCATCGCCCGGGTCGACAACGACTGCACGCCCGGTATCCGGATTCGATAATGTCCAGACATAATTGTCGGAGAAGATAGGTATCGGGGTCAGGTCGTATGCCATGGGCTATATCCGCAGGGAATTTGGTGAATCAGCAAGTTTTCCTTGATCCGTCGCTATTATTCCATTAATTTGGCTTAGTTTTCAGCTGGGGGTGCCTTGTGCAGGACGCAGGGCTGAGAGAATACCCTTTGAACCTGATCCAGACCGGCATTACCCCGGCTGGCGTAGGGAAGCTGGCCTGCCGCCGCTTGTCCTGTCCCTTTTCCCCAGAGAGGCATCTGCATGAGCGCAAAACCTGAATCATTTCTGAGCAGCACCGCACGCGTCGACGAGGCATCCGTTGCGGATTTTCCCGGTTCGAGGAAAATTTATGTCGAAGGCAGTCGTCCCGATATACGTGTACCCATGCGTGAAATTACGCTGTCGGATACTCATGTAGGTGACGACGTCGAAAAGAATCCACCGGTCACGGTTTACGATACTTC
>JARFQC010000126.1 GCA_029287965.1 Arenicellales bacterium | reverse complement strand
TCCAATAGTGCCATGCAGGCTATCGGCTGCGTGGCAGCGAGAATGTGCAATTCCAACAACTGCCCGTCTGGTATCGCCACGCAACGCGAAGACCTGAGGATGAAGCTAAATATCGACAAGTCTGCACAACAGCTGCATACGTTTTTCAATGCCTCGGTGGAACTCATGCAGGTTATGGCACGCGCATGCGGTCACCACTCGTTAAGCGCTTTCAATATCGATGACCTGGCTACCTGGCAGCGAGAGATGGCATGGTTATCCGGTGTGCGCTATGCAGGTATTGAAGCACCATCAGCCGGTTAATCAGCAGCCTGTCATGACGTGTAAATAATTTTAGATAGCTTTACAGCCAACCCTCTAACAAGCGAAAAACAAGGATAAGAAAATGACGACACAAACATTAACTGCCTATGAAGACCTGTCCTTTGCACCCCTGGCGGAGGGCAGCCCGGTTGAAGTTGCTATGCTGTGGGGAAACCCCGAGACCGGCCCAGCCGCCATCATGGTGCGTTTTCCGGAAGGCTACAAGGAACCCTGGCACAGCCATACCACCACTTACCATTCTGTATTGATCAAGGGTGAATTCCAGACCCGCAGCAAGGAAGGTGAGATCACCGAATCCGATGTCTACGGGCCCGGATCCTACGCAATCCAGCCCGGTGGCGCCGTCCACGCCGAGGTCAATGCCGGTGCAGGTGAGCTGGTGGCGCTGGTATATTTCGACGGACCGGTAGACTTCGTGCTGGATGAATCGTAATGAGGCATTTACAGGTTTTCGCGCTGGCTTGCCTTGCTGTCCTGCTAAGCCATGGACACGTTTATGCCGACGCGAAAAATAAAAATCCCGGCCAGGGAGTAATTCTCGAAACACTGCTCAAAACCCGGCTGGAAGGCGTGGCGGGGACGGAAGTAGTCGTAAGCCGGGTGGTCATCCCTCCACATACGTCCCTGCCCAGGCACTGGCACCCCGGTGAGGAATTCGCCTATGTCATCGAGGGTAGTGTCACACTGAAACAGGCAGGCAGGGAGGATGTGGTGACCGGCCAGGGCGATGTGGTGAAGGTTCCGTTAAAGCAGGTGCACACCGGCGTGACAGGCAAGGAAGGCGTGGAATTGCTCGTGTTCAGGGTTCATGAGCAAGGGCAGCCGGAGCGTGTATTGGTCGATTAAAACGTGTACCGATAGCATGCACACCTGCCACGGGTTATGCTTGAACGGCCCCTGCCGGGGATGTACAAAAGAAGTTCATTACACATAACAACAACGAGGAGTCTGATATGAAACAGGTATTCATGGGTTTATTGCTGACGGTGTTTTCATTCGCTGCCAGTGCCGGGATGACGCTGGACAACGAGAATTCATCGTTGAATTTTGTGTCCATCAAGAAATCGGCTGCGGGTGAGGTCGGTACGTTCCGGACACTGTCGGGCGGCATCACCGGTGGCGATGTAAAAGTAATGATCGACCTCGGAAGCGTCGATACGAACATACAGATTCGCGATGACCGCATGAAGAGCATGTTGTTCGATGTCGTGAATTTTCCGACTGCAAGCATAACCACCACTATTGACGCCGGCCTGCTTGACGGCATGAAGGTCGGAGATGCCCGGCAGGAAACCCTCAAACTGGGTATCGACCTGCACGGCATGACAAAGCAGATGGATGCAACGGTTCAGGTGGTCAAGTTATCCGATGGCAGCGTGCGGGTGAACTCGGTACATCCGCTGATCGTCAATGCGGGCGACTTCGGTCTTGCCGCTGGTATCGAGGCGCTGCGCAACGTGGCCAAGCTGCCATCAATCAGCACGGCAGTACCGGTTACGTTCAATCTCGTCTTCAAATGAACGCAGGACACCAAATCAATCTTGACACCTTAATGGAGAGGCAGGGATGAGTCAGTTCGTCATCGTTTATATCGGCGGCAATCCACCCGCGAGCGAGGAGGAAGGCAAGCAGCATTTTTCCCGCTACATGGAATGGTTGTCTTCGCTCGGCGACGCAGCAGTCAGTCCGGCCAACCCGCTGAAAAACACTCAAACCGTAGCACCCGACGCGACCGTTTCAGCAGGCGGTACGTCGATGATGTCCGGCTATACCATCATCGAGGCCGATTCCATGGATGCAGCACTGGAGATCGCAAAAGCCTGTCCGTTCCTGGAAATAGGCGGCACGCTTGAAGTGTCTGAACTGGGACGCATGCCAGGCTAACCAGTGTGACTACGGATTGCACAATCATTCGCGTGAGGGGTTGATGAAAAAGGTCTGTATTGTCGGTGCCTCAGGAAAGCTGGGTCAGTACATGGTCCGGCACGCGCTCGACCGCGGCTGGGAGGTGGTCGGCGTCTGTCGCGAGCAAAGCGTCTCCAAGCTTGATGCCTACAAGGACAGGATCACTATCGTCCCGGGAGCCACCAATGACAGCGCTGTCATAAAGCAGGCCGTTGCCGGTTGCGACGGTGTGCTCACCGTGCTGGTGCCCTGGGGACTGCAGCAATACTCAAGCGGAACAGCGCAGGCAGTTCTGGATCACGCCGAACCGGATGCACGGCTGATTTTTTCATGCGGCTGGCATATCACGCGCGATGGCAAGGACAGCTATTCACTGGGCTTCAGGATGATGCTGAAGGTCTTCGGCGCAATGGCCAGGCTTACCCGTTTTGCAGACCTGGATGACCAGGTCGAGGCGTGCCGGCGGGTATTTGCCAGCGACCGCCGCTGGACGGTCGTGCGTGGCAGTGATCTCGAGGAAGGTGACAGCGAAGGACTACCCGTCTGGAGTCGGCATGTTGGTGATCCGATACTCGAGAGCAACAAGACGCGCCGCATCGATTTCGCCCTGTTCATGGTTACCGCCCTCGAAAACGATGAGCTTGTCCAGGAGGCTCCCGCAATTGTCAGCTGCAAGTCTGCATCGGCATTGAAGCACACGAACCCGGCAGGGCCGCACTGACCTGGCGTGTCCACTGCCGGAATTTCGGCATTGCCATCGCAGCAGGCCTGAACTCATGTCAGACTAGTAGCTGATTCTTTATTTCAACTACTGGGGTGCAGCACATGCAGCTAGGTGCATTTTCAATCAGTCTGGCAGTCAGTGACATCGGGAAGTCCAGGGGCTTCTACACTGCCCTGGGTTGCGAGACCGTCGGTGGTGATGAGCAGCAAGGCTGGCTGATCCTGCGCAATGGCGACCATACCATCGGCCTGTTTCAGGGCATGTTCGAGTCGAACCTGATGACGTTCAATCCCGGCTGGGACAGGCAAGGCAATGCATTGGACGACTTCACCGATATACGTGACATCCAGGCACAGTTGGCGTCCGCGGGTATCGAGATAGACAGCGCGACGATCGAATCGGACTCCGGGCCGGCCAGTTTCACCGTCACAGATCCCGATGGGAACGTCATCCTCCTCGATCAGCACGTATGAAGAAATGGTTGTTCGAAGACGCAAGTATCCGTCAATCAATGCTTATGGCAGGCCGTTAAGGAGCACCAGGGCATCTCGATTATGTGCAGCAGACAGACACGTGATGCGGATCAGTCGCTCTCCTATAACGCCGCGACAGAATAATGGCGTATAAACTGTCTGCAGATTTGGTCGTACTGCTGCATTTTGGTTTCGTTGTATTTGTCATTGCTGGCTCACTGCTCGTCACGCGGCGCCACTGGCTGGCACTGCTGCACCTGCCTCCTGTGATATGGGCCGCAATGCTGGAGTTTCGTGGCTGGATCTGTCCGCTTACCCCGCTGGAAAATTCCCTGCGGCAGGC
>JARFQC010000210.1 GCA_029287965.1 Arenicellales bacterium | reverse complement strand
TTTTTTCTCCATGGCACTCATCGAGCGTGTATGACACACTTTTTCTTTCACCCCGGAACCGGGTGTCCAGCGGCCGGACCAGATTAGCTGTATATCGAAACCAGTTGTAACCAGGCGAAATAGTGTTTATCCATGATTTATCATGTACTGTCTATTCCGATTCTATGAAGCCTGTCTCTTCAATTGTGATGCTGATACTTGCTATCCAGGTGTTGGACACGGATGACAATGCTTCACAACGAGATTGTATTTGATTTTTTTACTATCATGATTCTTCTTCGACAATAGCCAGATAGATTGATATGGAATTTACCGTTCTTTACAACTTCCCGATCTGGGTGCCAGGAATCATGTTTATCGCCGTCCTGGCCTTTGCCCTCGAGTTTGGCTACCGGGTCGGCCTGAAACGGAGTGGCAAGTGGAAGGATGCGGATTCAGGCGGCGGAGCGGTCGTGCTGACTTCCCTGTTCGCACTGCTGGGACTGGTGCTGGCATTTACATATGCTTCCGGTGTCAGCCGTTTCGATGCCCGCAAGGCTGCCGTACTTCACGAGGCCAATGCGATCGGGACAGCCTATCACCGGGCCGACCTGGTAGCCGAGCCCGGCCGGACACAACTGAAGGAAGTCCTGCTGGACTACGCCCGGTCACGTACCTTTCCGCTCGGTAGTGTCGTGACGGTAGAGGAGCGTCTTGCAGTTCTGGATAAGACGCTTAAACAACTGGCCAGACTCTGGCCTGCCACCAAGGCCGTAATCGCTCAGGGGAAACCCGGGCCTATCGAGGCATCACTGGTTACAGGGATCAATGCAGTGATCGATGCACACACAGTGCGAATCACTGCTGTGCTGGACAAGCTGCCCAAGGTCGTCATGTGGATGCTGCTGTTCGTTGCCGCGGCATCACTGAGTGTTGCCGGATACAACGCGGGCATACAGGGCAGAATGAGCCGCTGGCGCATGACGACCTTCGCCCTGGTGCTGACCTGCCTGATGATCGTGATACTCGACTTCGACCGGCCCAACGATGGGCTGGTGGTCGTAAAACACAGTGCCATCAATGCGGTGATCGCCGAGATGGAGGCAGACCTGGGCCTGGGTCGCTAGCTTTAACCCGAATGGATTCCGGCTTTCGCAGGAATGACGTGAGAGCGGTTTGTGTAATGCAAGACGGCGCGCAACTCGCTTCGCTTTTTACTCCCGCTTCCATACCCACCATTCCGGACGCAGCGCAGCGGAGATCCGGAATCCACTCGTATTACTGTGTTTCGCGGATATCGGCTTTCTTCGGGTTGACGAGTCCTGGGTGATTCCTGCAGCCGGAAAGAATTATTATCTGTTACCTGTTAAACCGGTTCCATACCAGCTTGTGCAGCTCCATCGCTATCAGCACGCTGAACGCGAGCACGAGCAATTCCAGCCAGTGCCCGGGTGAGACAGGCTGGATGTCCAACACGTCTTTTATCCACGGCGTATACATGGCGCCGATATGGACGAGTTGCGCGGTGATCGTCGCAAACAGCAGGAACTTGTTCCGCAGCGGGCTGAGTAGAAAGGCGGAGGTTGTTTCCGAGCGACTGTTGAATACTTGGATGTTTTCGAACAGCACCATCAGCAGCAATGTGCCGTTGCGTGCCTCGTCGATGGTATAGCCCTGCGACAGAAGCAGCTGGAACAGTACGAATGCCACGCTGCCCATCACCAGGGCCGAGATGATCACGCGTTCTATCATCAGGCGATTGAAGATGCGTTCATCCGGCGGTCTGGGAGGCCGGTTCAGTTCGTTGCCTTCTCCCGGTTCGGCGGCCAGCGCCACGTGCTGGATGCCATTGGTGACGAGGTTGAGCCACAACAGTTGTACGGCCAGCAACGGCAGCGGCATGCCGGTGAGCAGCGCGAGTGTGAATAGCACCAGCTCAGCCGCACCGGTGGAAATCAGCAGGAAGATGACCTTGCGCACGTTGGCATAGGCGATGCGGCCTTCCTTGATGCCGGCGACGATGGAACTGAAATTATCATCGGTAATGATCAGTTCGGCCGTTTCCCTTGCCACGTCGGTCCCGCTCTTGCCCATCGCTACGCCTACCTGGGCCGCCTTCAGGGCCGGCGCATCATTGGCCCCGTCACCACTGACAGCGACGAAATGGCCATTGCGTTGCAATGATTTCACGATGTCGAGTTTCTGATGCGGCTCAACCCGGGCGAAGACGTGCGCACGGCGGGTCATCTCATCAATTTCTTCTGTGTTTGCAGCCTGTTTCAAGTCGTGACCGGTGACGATCTGGTCGGTGTTGTCGACCAGCTCGAGCTCCCTGCCGATCGCATAGGCCGTGGCCGGGTGGTCGCCGGTCACCATGGCCACTTCCACCCCGGCTCCCCGGCATGCCCTGACGGCATCGCGGGCCTCACTGCGCAGCGGATCGATCATGCCAACCAGCCCCAGCAAGCTTAAACCCTGCAGGTGTTCTCCCGAGAAGCTCGCCTCGTGAGACAGCGTGATGGGTCCTGAGGCAATAGCCAGCACGCGGTATCCCTGGCGGGCCATTTCCAATGACTGCTGCTCGATGCTCAGACGATCTATTGGTCTCTGGCCTTGCGTGTCAGTCATCGTTTCACACATGGGCAATACTGTTTCTATCGCGCCTTTGACGTGGGCAGTGTTCGTGCCCGAGATGTTATTCAGGCTGGCGGAGAACATGTGTTCTGATTCAAACGGGATGGTGGCGCGTTCCGGGCAGGAGGCGAGGGCTTCCTCGCGAATGATGCCGGTCTTGTGTGCCATCACGAGCAGCGCGACGTCTACCGCGTCGCCGTGATGGGTCCAGCCCGAGTC
>JARFQC010000066.1 GCA_029287965.1 Arenicellales bacterium | reverse complement strand
GTGGCCAGCTTCTCGCCTGCCTCTTCGAAATAGAACGGATCGCCACGCTGCTCGGGAACCCGCAGGCGTACCCGGTGCTTCAGCTGGTGAACGATGTGCGCACGAGGCGGCATGGCATCGAGTTACTTGCCGGCGTTGTCGGCCGCTTCAGCGACTTCTTCTGCGGCATCGGCAACCGCTTCACCGGCCCGCGATTCGGTCAGTTCCTCTTCAACCTCTGCCATTACGTCTTCAAAGGTCTCACCGAGTTCCTCGAGGGATTCGCGGCCCTTCTCGTAGGCAAGCATGCCGGTCTTGAGGGCTGATCGGGCCAGGGGTTTCACCACCGGGGCGAGCGCGATCAGCGCCACCGGCACGAGCAGGGCGACGCCAACGCCGAGCGCAGCACCTTTGAGCAAGTCTTCGTTACGCATGTTGTCGTCTCCCTGGATGAGTCGGTTGTAACACGATGAAAATTTTAGCCTGTTAAGCGCCTGCAAGTCGATGGAATGCTTAGATATGACGATTTTCACTGATCTGGGTCAAAAACGGGTATAAACGGAGTCGGTGCAACGTGGCATAATTAATCCAATACAGGAGTAGAGGACATGATTTTTCGTTTACTGCTCGGAGTAGGATTACTGGCAGCCGGTTATTACGTGGGCCGCGAAGTGGGCCGCACTGAATCCGCACGCGGTGAACTTGAGCGATCCAGGAAGCGGTCAGGCAGGGTAGTCGAAACCAACGACTACAAGGTGGAAAAGCCTGAATCGTCCGGTCCTGCATCGTCCGGAAATACGTCATGAACGACTTTCCCTCCGCAATGGAAACCGACGACCTCGCCGCACTAAAAGATGCCACCCGGCATCTCGAACATCCCAGCCTGGCAGTGCGTCTATCCAGCATCATCGGCACACCTATCGATATCGCCATCAAGCTGCTGCCTCGCCCGATCTACAAGCGCACACGGGCAGTCGCCGAGACGGCTATCGAGAAGTCCTTCAAGGCAGCGCTGTCATCACTGCGGCACACCCAGTACAGCAACCCGAACGACCACATGTATCGGCTCCTGGCAGCCGGATCCGGTGCGGCGGGTGGTTTGTTTGGTGTCTACAGTCTGCCTTTCGAACTGGGCATCAGTACCACCATCATGCTGCGCTCGATTGCCGAGATCGCCCGAGCCAACGGCGAGGATCTGCATGACCCAGAATCGCAGGCAGCTTGCCTCGAAGTATTTGCCCTGGGTGGCGAATCCGAGGACGACGATGCCGCCGATACCGGCTACTACGGTATCCGCCTGGCATTGGCCTGGCCGGTTACGCATGCCGCTCATCACCTGGCGCGCAACGGGCTGGTGGCAGAAGGTCCCATGCTGACAACCCTGATTTCGGCGGTCAGTGCCCGTTTCGGCATCGCCGTGTCGCAAAAGATGGCCGCCGTGATGGTGCCCGTGATGGGCGCTGCCGGTGCCGCTACGATCAACACCGTGTTCCTGACCCATTTCCAGGAGATGGCGCACGGGCATTTCATCGTCCGTCGCCTGGAGCGCAAGTACGGCAAGGAACTGGTAAAGGCCAACTACGAGAAGTTCGTCAACGCCTGAAGAACAAGCAGTGTTATGCTAAGACATGAGACCTGAGCAGACAGGGTAGAAAAATGATCGGAAAATTTCTGGTAACCGGTGTGACTTTCGGTGTATTCATGACCGAAGCCCTGATTCACTACAACATGGGCATGGCGAAGAATAAGGACAAGAACAAAAACGGCGAGCGCCACCATTTCAAGCTGCCACCTGCAAAGGAACTGGCAAAGATCGCTGCCGTGACGGGAGCCTTCTCGGTCGCAAGCGGTGTGCTGATCAGCGCCTTGAATAAGAAGCTACCGCCCGGAGCCTAGCACCTGGAAAAATTTATATATGCAATAAAAAGGGGTCGGTGACAAACACGAATCATTTGTCACCGACCCCTTTTTTCTTGCTTTTTTCTTTTTTCTCCTGATTGACTTATTTTTCGATCTTGCCTATGGCGTCGAGTTCTTTCTGTAATGACAGAGAGTCGAGCGACTCGAAGGGCAATTCGACGAATATGGAGATTCTGTTTCTCAGTTCACGATACGCGCGGGCGAATGCGTGTTTGATTGCTTCATCATCGCCTTGCATTGCTGCAGGGTCCTTGATGCCCCAGTGAGCCGACATGGGTTGGCCTGGCCAGACCGGGCAAGTCTCTGCGGCGGCTTTATCACAAACTGTAAAAACAAAATCCATTTGCGGTGCATCGGGAGATGAGAATTCATTCCAGTCTTTACTGCGCAGGCCTG
The DNA here is from genome assembly GCA_029287965.1 of Arenicellales bacterium. Lineage (GTDB taxonomy): Bacteria > Pseudomonadota > Gammaproteobacteria > BMS3Bbin11 > BMS3Bbin11 > JARFQC01. Next base: position 2,511 of record JARFQC010000066.1, on the reverse strand, counting down.
ATGTGTCGAAACTGTTACGTTCCAGTTCTACAAGCGCGGCTGGGTTGACCTGTCCCGTTGGGTGGCTACCTGCACTGAAACCTCTGAACTTGCCTTTACCCAGGCGATTGATCAGCGATTCGGCAAAGATGCTGCGGGCAGAATTACCAGTACACAGGAATAACACGTTGTAAATTTTTTCAGGCATGGACGACTCCCTTCATGAACGTGAATGTTGAGTAACAGAATATATATGATAAATCATATATATGGAAAAACAGATATGTTACACGCGTATGACAGCAATGAAGATTTAGAATAGACAGGTGTAGAAGGGGGGCAAGACAATCCCGCTTGTCACCCAGCTCGATGCCAACTTAATAACTATTTAAGCTTGTCAGCGATCTCGGTATTTTCCCACGGTACCTCGGGCTTGGTGCGGCCCATGTGGCCATAGATGGCGAGCTTGCGGTAGAAGCCACCTGACTCGGCACTCAATGTTTTCAGCTTCAGGTCACGCACGATGCCGCCGGGACGAAAATCAATGACATCTTTCAGACGGTCGGCAATCACCCGTTCGTCCAGTTCGCTGGTGCCGAAGGTGCGTACCCGCAGGCTGACCGGTTGGGCACTGCCGATGGAATAGCTGAGCTGTACTTCACATTCCCTGGCCAGGCCTGCGGCAACGACGTTCTTGGCCGCGTAGCGGGCGACGTAGGCGCCGACCCGGTCGATGCGCATCGGGTCCTTGCCGCTCAACGCTGCACTGCTGGCACGCGCATAGCCGCCGTAGGTGTCGATGCCGGTCTTGCGACCGGTGAGTCCGGAATGCACGGCCGGCCCGCCGCCCTTGCGTGCGCCACCCGGATTGATGTGGATATGGGTGTTCTCGTCGGCATTGAGCTTTTCCTTTTTCAGCACCGGCTCGATGACATGCTCGATCAGGTCAGATTGCAGAGTTTCATTGCTGATGTCGCTTTCAGCGTCCTGCGTGGCGACCATGGTGATGCTGTGTATCCGGGCAGGGCTGCCGTTATTGAACTGTATGCCAACCTGCAGTTCGGCATCGGGCAGCAGGTAGGGGAGTTTCTTGGCGACCTTCTTGCCGTCCATGCGATGGGCGAGGCGGTGCGCCAGCCAGATCGGCAGTGGTAATAGTTCTTTCGTCTGGTCACAGGCATAACCGAACACGCTGGTCTGCTGGCGCGCGGTCAGCTGGTCAAGTTCGCCATCGCTCATCGCATCCAGGTCCAGCGGCATGTAGTCGGTCTTGCTGTGGTCCATGATGCTGGTCAGGATCGTGCAGTTGTCCGCGTCGAAGGCGTCCTGCGGATACTCGACGCTGCGAATCACGCGTCGCGCAATGTCAGTGATGTCCAGGCTGGCCGAAGAAGCGTAGTGGCTGGAGATAAACATGATGCCGCTCGATACGGCGCATTCGGCAATGATGCGCGCATCGGGATCATGCTTGAGGAAATGATCGACGATGGCATCGCTGACCTGGTCGCAGAGTTTGTCGGGATGCCCGCTGGTAACGGACTCCGAAGTAAATATGAAGTCGTTGCTCATGTCGTGGTCTCCTCGTCGAATTGTTCGTCTACTGCTTCAGTCTCTTCATTCCCGTCTTCACCTGGCCCTGTCATTTCCGGCATGGCCGATTTGCTCGCCTCGTTGACCGCCAGCGGCAACAGGACGCCACCGAGTATCACGAACAGATCCATGACGCCCATCGGTGCCGTACCGAGCAGCCGCCTGAAGCCGGGCATGATGCTGACCACGGCCTGCAGGCCGGCCATGCCCAGGATGGCCTTGTTCAGGTGCGGGTTGGGCGGCAGATCCTTGCTGCCGTTGAAGACGTGCCGGTGTTCTGAGCGCGAGCTGTAGGCATGGGCCAGCTCGTTAAGCGTCAGCGTGTTGAATGCCAGGGTGCTGGCCTCAGCACCGGGGCCGTAGCGTTTCAATCCGTATATGTAGGCGGCCATGGTGCCCACGCCGATGACGCCGGATTCGATGGTCATCTTCTTCAGGTCATTGCCGCCAATGATGACGTCATCACTCTCGCGCGGCGGGCGCACCATGATGTCTTTCTCGGCCGGTTCCATGGACAGTGCCAGGCCGGGGAAGATATCGGTGACCAGGTTGATCCACAGCAGCTGCATCGAGTTCATCGGCTGACCCAATCCGGCCGCGATGCCGAGCAGCAAGACCACGAACTCGGTCACGTAGCTCGAGACCAAGAATTCGATCAACTTGCGGAAGTTGTTGTAGATCGTACGACCCTGCCTGACGGCCATGGCCATGGTGTGCAGGTTGTCGACGTCCAGTCCCACGTCGGAGACATCGCGGGCGACCGGGGTGCCGCTTTCGCCCGTGGGGCCGCCGAGGTCGGCCGCCTTAAGGGCAGGGGCGGCGGTGATGCCGTCACCGGGCAGGGGGAGGTCCCGGCCACTCTCCTGCAGCGCGTGTACGATGCGCAGCGGGTGCGCCGGGCTGACACGGGCGCAGACGTGACCGTTTTTGAGCAGGCCCGCC
>JARFQC010000023.1 GCA_029287965.1 Arenicellales bacterium | reverse complement strand
TGTCGCCGGCGCATTCGCCTGGGACCACCCCGCACACATGACCACCGCTGCCATTGCCTTTATGGAAGTCGAACGCACGAAACCCGAACTTGTTGATAAGCTCGAGCTTGTTTTCATGGCACACCCCGACACAAGCCCGTTCTGGGTAGCCGCGGGGGACTCGAGGGGCAAAGAGCGTGCCAAACGTATGTTCATTGAAGGTGCGCGCTGGGCAGACGATACAAAGGGCACGATACATGATCGCCCTACCTGGCATACGGCACGCTGGCCCATCATCGCAAAAGACGCCCCGCCGGAAGCAAAGGCTGCAGCTGAAGCCCGAAAAGGCCGGCCGGCCGGGCAGGCAATCGAAGCACTGGTAATGAATTACGCCATGCTTTCCAGTGCTGAGACAAATTCAGCCGAACGCGCCAGTGCATTGGCCTGGTTGCTTCACCTGATAGGTGACATACATCAGCCTCTGCATGTCAGTGACCAGTACTCGAAGGAATTTCCCGCAGGTAACGGTTCAGGGACGCTCGAGTACGTCATGGACCCGGTCAATGAGAAACCTATACCACTGCACCTGCTTTGGGACAGTAATATCTACCGCTCGACGGCATTGGATGCCATTGAACAAAACGCCCAGGAACTTGTGGAAAAATATCCGCGCTCGGCATTTCCGGAATTGAAGGGCCTTGAAGGCCCGGGGGATTTTGAGAAATGGGCACGAGAGAGTTACGACGTAGCAGTAGATTTCGCTTATGGATATGGAATCAAGACTGTCAGTGACCCGGAAAAGGATCTGGATACGGACAAGGCAGTAAAGAAAATGGTGGCATACATACTCCACGGGGTTTCCCCGCTGGAGGATGCTCCAGCTGTTCCAGCCGAGTACTGGGAAAAGTTGCAACAGGTTGTCCAAAGACGAATTACGCTGGCGGGTTACCGCATAGCTGATCTCGTCATTGCAGCCGCGGATCAGATAAACACGGAAAAATCATTTACCGGAAAAGCGTTGGAGACCCTGGATTAGGTTCAATGTATCTCATCATCCGTAAACAACTAAAGTACCTTCAACGACAGTGAAGAATAGGAGCATTCAATGAAGATCCAATTCTCGACCATTATTGCCATCCTGCTGACCACGGCAGTTGCCGCGTGCAGCACGATGGAGGCAACACAATCGGGTAACACTCCTACAGCGATGGCTGTCGGAGGGCAAGTACAGGAAATCATGCCGGGGATGCTTCAGGGCTATCTTACCAAGGAGCAGCAACTGGACAGCAAGGAGTTTGTCCTTCCCTCACCGGCGGAGGACTCGACACGCCAGACGATGGATACCGCCTGGGCCGATAACTTGAAGGCATTGCGTGGAACGGCCCGTTGGGATCTGGCAAAAAGCGATGCAGATCTCGCCTTCCCGGCCGCAGCCAGAACCTTCACTTGTGCGCTGGGAATCCCGGTGACCGAACAGGATACTCCCGCCCTCTACATGTTGCTCAGGAGAACCCTGACGGACATCGGCCTGGCGCCATATTCCGCCAAGAATGCGTACCAGCGGGAACGTCCGTTCATGGTGCGCGGGGAAGTGGTTTGTACCCCGGAAGACGAGGAGGCGCTGCGTAAGGACGGTTCATATCCCTCCGGGCACACTGCCATCGGCTGGGGCTGGGCGTTGATCCTGACCGAGCTGGCACCAGATCGCGCCGAGGCAATCCTTGCCAGGGGTCGCTCCTTCGGCGAGAGCCGCAATGTTTGCAACGCGCACTGGTATACAGATGTTGTGGCAGGAAGATTGGTCGGTGCAGCTGCAGTAGCCAGGCTGCACGCTGACGAGGAGTTTCTCACAGCAATGAAAGCAGCCCGTGCAGATATCGACCGGGCACGTCGAGATGGCCTTTCACCAAAAATAGATTGCGCGACAGAAACAACAATACTGGACACGATGCGATAGAGGAGTCTCACTGCCGAAAGCCGAAGAAACGAAGTGATTATGACAAGTGGCTGTTCTCCCCGTTGTCCCGGGAGGACGGTCAAGTCCTGGCAGAACAATATTTAAGGAGAAAGACATGAACACACTAGCCAAACTATTAATCGCAGGCACTACTGCCATGCTGGCTACGGCGACAACGGCGTCGGCAGTCGAGCTGACCGACGATGATATAGACAATCTTGTGAAGCGTTCGTACCAGTACGTCGCCATGTACAATGTCAACAACAAGAGTGCGCTGCAACAGGGTGGCTGGAACAGGGTGGCAGCCGACACCGAACTGAAAGACCACACGATGAAGGATATCGCGCGGCCTAATAATGACACGCTATATATCTCTGCCGTGCTCGACCTGCGCAAGGACCCGGTGATCCTGGAGATGCCGGTCATTGACTCGGATTACGTCTCGCTGATGGTCACCGCTTATGATCATTACGTCAACGTGCCGATGACGACGCGGCTCGGCGACTTCAGGAAGCCGGAGAAAATGCTGTTCTACTCGGCACGCACCGAGGGCTACAAAGGTGAGCCAGTGGAAGGAGTCGACCGAATATTTGAGGCCAGCGGCGACTTCATCACGGCGATCCTTCGTGTCATGCCACATGCCGGGGATCAGGAGCGATTCAATCGTATCATCGGGCAGATGAAAGACGTTAAGCTTGTCACCCTCTCTGAGCTTCGGGGAGGCCAGGCCAGGCCGATCGACGACATCGAGTTCCCTGCAGTCGGTCAGCGGGACGCAGATGTCTTCGAGAACAACCTGCTCGAAGTGATGCAGTTCGTCTTCAACCATACCACCTTCGACCCGAACAACGAACTCGACCGCGAGATTTTGGCCGCCTACAAGCCACTCGGAATCGTGCCGGGGCAGCCCTACGATGCAGCAAAAGTGGCGAAGATCGACGGCAAGAAAATCCGCCAGGCCAGCGAACGGATCTTTGCTGAAGAGATGGCCCGGACCTCGGACAAGGAGTTCTACAAAAAGGAACTGTTCGACAAGTTCCTGACCAAGGGAAACATGACTCTCGAGCTGTTGCTGTTCCAGTCCGTGCTCGGTCCGATCGGTCTGCCTGCAGTCGAGGCGGTCTATCCCGCTGTCACCACCAGCGACGGCAAGCCAATGAATGCCATGAATGACTACGTGATCCGCATGACGGCTGATGAACTGCCACCGACCGAGGTATTCTGGTCGCTTACGCTATACGACCTCAAAATCGGCTTTTTCATTCCCAACGATCGCAAGAAGTACAGTGTCGGCGAGAACGCTGGCATGCAGCTCGATGAGAATGGCGGCATCGAGGTCTACGTCGCCGCGGAGAAACCCGAGGGCGTGCCCGAGGAAAACTGGCTGCCGATCAATCGCAAGGACGAGGACATGGACATCGTCCTGCGTGTCTATATTGCAGACCTGGAAAAAATGAAGACCTGGCAGGTGCCGAAAGCGGAGAAGCTGTCTCTGTAGGCAGCGACGTCAACAGGCAGCTATTCTATAGAGAGGTAAAAAATGGAACTTGAATCAATTTTAATCATACTGGCTTTGGGTGCGGTTGTCGGCTGGCTGGCCGGTCTTATCGTAAGAGGCGGTGGATTTGGGCTGATCGTAAATATTATCGTCGGAATCCTCGGTGCTTTCGTCGGCAAATATATCTTTGCCGAACTCGGAGTAACCGTCGGCAGCGGTTTAACCGCAACACTTGTATCCGCTACCGTTGGTGCAGTTATTCTGGTGGTGATAATCAGCCTGCTAAGAAAGCTGGCGAACTGACTACCTGCTGCCGTAAAGATTTGGGTAACGATCCGGCTTGTAGAGGCCGCGGGTGGCAGTACTCTCGCGCCAATTCAGTGCTTTTATGATCGGGTACGTGAACATCCCGATGGCAACATGGCCCGGTTGAGGGCCGACCATGGGATGCTAGCAAGCACATGGTACTTGCTAGTTTTAATTGTTTCAGGAAAGAGGGGGGATATCTTCAAGGCCCCTGAAAAGAGTAATTTATAATTTCAATGGAGAAGTAGTGATGCATAAACAAATGTTATACAAGGTTCTGGGTGGAACTGCTGTCATGGTATTTCTGGCTGGCACAGTCCACGCAGAAACCTGGCTCAAAGATCCGATAACCGATTGCCAGGCATGGTCCCCCAATGACGGTAGCGCCAAAGAGGTTATTACCTGGTCAGGATCATGCGAAAATGGAAAGGCCACAGGTTCTGGCGTGCTGGTGGTGCACGACAAGGACGGGTTATCTGCCGTTTATAATGGTGAAATGACAGGCGGAAAAGCAAATGGCACTGGATCCTTGAAATTCCGTAATGTTGATAACGCAGGGTTTAACCATTTTCTAGGTAATTTTGTTGATGGCAAACCCACGGGTCACGGTATTTATCGTTCAATTGAAGGTTTTTCTTTTATTGGTAGGTTCAACGGTAAACTGGACTCTGGTGAAGGTCTCCTAAAGACAAAAAAAGACAAAGCAACTCTTCTCGGTAAGTTCGTAGATGGTAAATTGAGCGGTCGCGCTATTGCTTCCTATACAACCGAAGACGGAGAGTATTATTTTGGTGGAGTTGAAAACGATCAGCGCCATGGTGTTGGTACTCTGATTCATGCTGATCAAAGCGCTTACATCGGTGATTTTAAAAAAGGACTGGCATCCGGAGTTGGTGCTTATGAAGGTGCAGACGGCAGTGTAACAGTGGGACAGTTTGATGAAAGTTCGCCGAATGGCGCTGCTTCTTACATCGCACCTAACAATGATGTCTATCAGGGTAAGTTTACAGACGGTAAACTGAACGGCATGGTTCTGGTCACGAAAACCGATGGAACCCAATCAATCGAAAACTGGAAAAATGGGGAGAAACAAAAATGATGACAATTAAATATACGAACCTGGCTGCTGCAATAACTGCACTTGTGCTCCTTTTGCCCATGTACCCTGACACCGCTGAAGCAGGTGTTGTGGCCAGGAGTACCATCAGAGGAGCTGCTGTTGGCGCAGCAGTTGGTGGTATTGCCAAGGGAAGCAAGGGAGCCGCAAGGGGAGCCGCAATCGGTGCGGGAGTGGGAGCTGTTAGTGGTGCCGCCGTCAGACACCACAGAAGGCATGACTACTATTATTAAATTAAATAATTTTTAACAATTCACCGGGATATATCCGGGTAACAGGGAAAGCATCAACATGATCCGCTAAAGAGACCGCCCAACATGCTTCAACATCGCAGCCATCCAGGCACTTTCCTTTCGTGCGAGCGCTTCAGGAGCGGATGGCCCGGCCAGGACAACCAGGCGGACCGACGTACAGGTGTGGAACCTCATCAGGAGTTCCTGCCAGTATAACGACTGCCTTGCGTTACGCGGAGCAGAAACGGAAACAATATTCAGATCGGAGATCGCAAAATGCTAAAACGAAAACCAAATCGAACCTTGCTGGCTCTCATCGTGCTCGGTATTTCCCTCGCCACGGCGATGCCAGCGTTTGCCCGCTACTACTCCGCCTCGGACTGCGCCTACCGCGCAGAACGAGCGGCAGGAAACACCTACGGTGCCGTCGGCGGTGCCGTGACAGGTGCTGTGGGAGGCGCCACCGTTGGTGCTATCGTCAGCCGCAACTCCCGCAGGGGAGCAAGGAAAGGGGCCGCTGTCGGTGCCGTTGTCGGCGGCACCAGCGGTGCCGTCAGGAGGAGTAGCACCTATCGACGTGTCTACGACGACTGCATGGCCGGTCGTTTACGCTGAATCGAAACGCAATACAAAACTCTCAATCAAGGAGATACTACCCATGTCTATTTCACTTAAAAACCTCATGACCGTCGCGGCGACTGCTACATTATTATTTAGCGGATTGGCCATCGCATCCGAAGACCCGAACGACGACCGAGACCTCAACACCTTTCAGTGCAAGGACATCATGCGCCTGTCTGGCAGCGAGAGGGAGAACACCTTAGCTTTGGCGCATGGCTTCCGGCTCGGAAAGATGAACACGACGAAGTACGAAATAGAGGACCTTGCCGATCTCACTGATCGTTTCATCGACTACTGCCTGGACAACCCTGATGACAAGGCGCTGGAGACGTTTTTAAAGCTCGGCAAGTAATTTTAATATGAAGCTGTCCCTCAAATTCAACAGGAGAGCACTGGTACTACAATGGCCTGGTGATTGCTAAAAAGCTGATTAGGAGGCTTAAGCAGAAGTTTAGATAATAAGTGGATTCTTGCTGTTTGAATTGGCCAACGATCTGCTCATTATTAACAATAAATGGAGATTAAAATGAACTCTCTCAT
>JARFQC010000257.1 GCA_029287965.1 Arenicellales bacterium | reverse complement strand
CAGACTGAAAAAAATCATGACGACACGGCCTGGCAACGATTTCTGCCAACCGGGCCGCTCGCTTTTCTGCCCCTGTCGGATGGCAGCTGCTCTATCGTCTGGTCGGCGGATGATGCTGTTGCCGAACAGTTGCTGGCGCTGAGTGATGCGGAGTTCGAGCGCCAGCTCGAGACGGCATTCGAGTCACGCCTGGGTGCTGTCCGATTGATCAGTGAGCGTGCCGGGTTCCCGCTTGAGTACGCCAATGCCGAGGCATACAGTGCGCATCGTACGGTGCTGGTCGGCGATGCGGCTCACCGAATTCACCCGCTCGCCGGCCAGGGTGTCAACCTGGGGCTTGGCGATGTCATCGCCCTGGATCGCATTCTGCATGAAGCCATGGAACAGGGCCGTGAGCCGGGTGATCCACTCTACCTGCGGCAGTATTCGCGGGCACGACGTGCTGACGCATCCGTGATGCTGGCGGGCATGGATACGATACAGAAGCTGTTCTGCAGTGACGCAAAACTCCTTCAGCAGCTGCGTAATACCGGCCTCAACCTGGTCGACAGGAGCATGCTTTTGAAATCTTTTTTCATGCACCGGGCCGCCGGGGAACGCTTCAGCATCTGAGCAATTGCCTCATCCCGTCGTAATTTCCTGAAAACCTTGTTAGTTCGCCGCTATGGTCTAGACTTGTTTGCTATTCGGCCACGGATTCGCAAGACAGTGTCAGATGCGGTGGATTAGGCGAGCAGAGAATTTATTACGTTATTTTAGCTGCGCGGAGAACGCAGTCACTAATTGCACTCTATGAGGAAACATAATGAATAACACGTTGAAAGTCATTATTAACGGTATGGTTGGGATAGCCATGAGCGCTGGATTGTTGCCGGCGGCTGCAGCGGCGACACTGGATATGGCGATACAGCCGGTACGCAGCGAAAAGGAAACCCGCGAGGTCTACAAGCCGCTGGCTGACTACATCGCCAAGGTAAGCGGCCAGAAAGTCACCATACACACCAGCCGGGATTTTTCCGAGTACTGGGTAACACAGAAAGACAACAATCCTTTTGAGATCATTATCGATAATGCTTTCTTCACCGACTTCCGCAACGAGCGGGAGGGCTGGATATCACTGGCAAAGGTTCCCGGCCTGGTCAGCTATTCCCTGGTGACGACAGCTGATAATCCCGTCTACGATACGAAAGAGCTGGTCGGCAAGCGCATTGCTTCACTGATGCCACCCGCCCCGTCCGGTATTTTTCTCGGCCAGATGTTCAAGAACCCCCTGCGTCAGCCAGCTATTATACCAACTGTGACGTCTGAAGATTCACTCAAGATGCTGACCGAAGGCAAGGCCGATGCTGCCATCATACCCACCCCGCTGGTCAACCTGGCCATGAGCGACGGGGCAGAACTGGTGACCGTCAAGACGAGTGTGCAGATACCGCATACGGCGCTTTCAGTGTCACCGAAGATCGATGAAGCGGTACGTGAAAAGCTGACCAAGGCACTGCTGGAAGCTGATCAGAACCCTGATGGCCAGGCTGTTCTCAAAAGCCTGGGTATTGCCAACTTTGAACCGGCCGATCCGAGTCTGTACAGCGGCCTGATGCAGTACCTGATCGACTTCTCGTTCGCCAACTGAATCATTTCCTACCGGCAGGCGCATCGGCGTCTGCCGGGTGATTGATTTTCCTGCATATTCCTGCCGTCATTTCCTGCAGTACTGATGAAACCTGCGGCTCTGTTAAGCAAAAACAACATCTCTTTTTAAGATTACCCGACACGTTCGGAATGACGGCTATTGCGTTCGCGATGTCGCCGGAGCGGCAGTCCGGATATTGGTGCCGGGAGCATAGAATTTCTGTCCGCGATTCAGTATAGTCTGGCATCTCGACCATGGATTGCTGAGGGAGAGACCGGTGATCGTCACCGGCGCCGAAGGCGCAACCCGCCCGGAATCGCTCAGGCAAAAGGACCACAGCAAACCGTCGAATCTGGAGAGCGGCTGCAGCAGCAGTCCACCGAAGGGGGATAAACTCTCAGGTGAACGGACAGAGGGGTAAGGGTCCAGCGGACCACCCGATAATTCCGTTTGCAATCGCCAGGAACATACATGCCCAATCGCACCCCGCTGTATGACGAGCACGTCGCTGCCGGCGCAAAAATTGTTGATTTTTCCGGCTGGGAGATGCCTCTCCAGTATGGATCACAACTAGAAGAACATCACGCCGTGCGCAAGGCAGCAGGCGTATTCGATGTCTCCCACATGACCGTCCTCGATGTCACCGGCACCGCTGCACGCGGCTGGCTGCAGCGCATGGTCGCCAATGACGTTGCCAGGCTTACCATTCCGGGTAAGGCCCTGTATACCTGCATGCTGAACGAAAACGGTGGTGTGATTGACGACCTGATCATTTATTACATGCAGGACGACTGGTATCGCGTGGTTCTGAATGCCGGCACGCACGACAAGGACATGGCCTGGCTGTCCCGTCACGCGGCGGGTGTAGACGGACTGGAACTGAAAGAGCGTCCGGAACTGGCGATGCTGGCCATACAGGGGCCTGAGGCCCTGGCGGCACTGGCGCGCATATTCACGGCGTCAGAGGCAGACAGCATAAACGTCCTTTCTCCATTCCAGGCCTGTGAAATCAACAACATGTTCATTGGCCGCACCGGTTATACCGGGGAAGACGGCGTCGAGATTATTCTGCCAGGCGACCAGGCAACGGGTTTATGGCGCAAATTACTCGACGCAGGCGTCCGCCCGATTGGCCTGGGTGCACGCGATACGCTGCGACTCGAAGCCGGTATGGCCCTGTACGGGTCGGATATGGACGAGACAACCACCCCGTTGGAAAGCGGACTCGGCTGGACTGTCGCCTGGCAGCCCGGGGAGCGGGAGTTCATCGGGCGCAAAGCACTCGAGCTACAGAAGCAGCAAGGCGTTGCCCGGCG
>JARFQC010000133.1 GCA_029287965.1 Arenicellales bacterium | reverse complement strand
CAAGGAGAAATTCTCAACCTCGGCAGCCACCAACTTCGGCTCCGGCTGGACCTGGCTGGTCAAGAATTCCGACGGCTCGGTTGAGATCGTCAACACCAGCAATGCAGCCAACCCGATGACCGACGGAAAAACGCCTGTTCTGACCTGCGATGTCTGGGAACATGCGTACTACATTGACTACCGCAACGCGCGTCCAAAATATGTCGAAGCGTTCTGGAACCTCGTCAACTGGGACTTTGCCGCTGCTAATTACGGCTAACACCGTCCCCGTCAGAAAAGCCCGGCAGTCAGCCTGCCGGGCTTTTTTATTGTAAGTCGATCAGGTCTGACCTATCATCAATAGTTGATTAATTTACTCAATTAATAATTCCACTCCGGAGTTACACCATGAAAAATCCACTGGACTCAATTATCGGCACGATCGCTGCGGGCTTCATCCTGACGTTCGTACTGTTCTATTTCGTCAAAAACTTCCTCGGTTGAAGCCGTCCAGCCAGGTATCACATTAAAAGGTAACTCATTATGGATCTCGTTATTGATCGCTTTCTGCACGTACTGTCCGGCGTTGCCTGGGTAGGCCTGCTCTACTATTTCAACTTCATCCAGGTGCCTGCGCTGGGCAAAGCCAAGGCAGACGGTACAGCGGCTGGCATCACCAAGCATATCGCACCGCGCGCCCTGCTCTGGTTCCGCTGGGCTGCCATCGCCACCTGGCTGACGGGTGCCTACTACCTGGAAAGAAGCGGCATCGGCCTCGGCAATGCGTTCATGCTCAGAGACGGCGCCGCACCGATCGGCATAGGCGCCTGGCTCGGCACCATCATGCTGTTCAACGTCTGGGTACTGATCTGGCCCAATCAGAAAAAAGTGCTTGGCATGGTAGAGGCCACGGACGAAGCCAAGGCCAAAGCGGCGCGCGTTGCGCTGCTCGCATCACGCACCAATACCATGCTCTCCATACCGATGCTGTTTTTCATGGTTGCAGGCCCGCACGGCGCCATGCTGTTCAACTAACCGGCAGAAGGTTCACGCTAAAAACCCGGTTTCGGCCGGGTTTTTACTTTTCAGCCCCTCATCTCTGTGCTATAAATTTCGTTTGCGCGCCCGAAACCGGGCGCTTTTTGCTTTTTAAGACCCGTGACATGCAACATTTAATGAGTACATATAACCGTTTGCCGATCGCCTTCAGCAAGGGCGAAGGCATATGGCTGGAAGACACCGATGGCAAACGCTACCTCGATGCACTATCAGGGATAGCCGTCTGCGGACTCGGCCACTGCCACCCGGCAGTCAGCGAGGCACTTTGCACGCAAAGTCAGACGCTGGTGCATACATCCAACATTTACGAAATACCGCTGCAGAGCCAGCTGGCAGATCGCCTGGCCAAGCTTACGGGCATGGATCGCATCTTCTTTGGCAATTCCGGCGCCGAGGCAAACGAAGCTGCATTGAAACTCGCACGGCTGTATGGCCACAAGCGCGGTATCGACACTCCGTCGGTACTCGTCTGTGACGGCAGTTTCCACGGCCGCACAATGGCGACGCTGAGTGCCACCGCCAATCGCAAGGTGCAGGCAGGCTTCGAACCGCTGCTCAGAGGCTTCAGCAGAATTCCTTACAACGACATCGAAGCGGTAAAAAACGCGGCAAACAATGATGCCAACGTCGTCGCCATCCTGGTTGAACCTGTCCAGGGTGAGGGCGGGATCAATATTCCTGATGCCGATTACCTGGCGGAACTGCGTAAAATCTGCGATGCAAACGAATGGCTGCTGATGCTGGACGAAATCCAGACCGGTATGGGACGCACAGGCAGAATGTTCGCGCATCAGCATAGCGGCATTACCCCTGATGTCATGACGCTCGCCAAAGCACTGGGCAATGGCATGCCCATCGGTGCGTGCCTGGTCAGCGGCAAAGCGGCCGATGTACTCGGTCCGGGCAGCCACGGCTCTACGTTCGGTGGCAATCCGCTGGCCTGCTCCGCGGCAATGGCCGTACTTGATGTCATAGAGCAGGAGGACCTGGCCAGCCGGGCCGCTGAAAACGGCAACTTGCTGGGCGAACTGCTTACTGAAAACCTTGCTGATCGCGAGGGCGTGAGGGAAATCAGGCAGTTTGGCCTCATGATCGGCATCGAACTCGACAAACCCTGCGGGGAACTGGTCATGCAAGCGGCAGAAGCGGGTCTGCTGATCAATGTAACGGCAGACCGTGTCATACGCCTGCTGCCGCCACTGGTCTGCGACGCTGACGACATACGCCATATCAGCGAACGTCTGCTGCCCATCATCATTGAATTTCTTGAATCATGACCCGGCATTTCATCAGCCTGCTAGACCTGTCCCCCGATGAACTCAACGGACTGCTGGACCGTGCCGACGCACTGAAAAAGGAAGTCAGGGCAGGCCGATATTCCACGGCACTGCAGGGAAAAACGCTGGCCCTGATGTTCGACAAATCATCAACGCGTACCCGCGTCTCGTTTGAAACAGGCATGAATCAGCTGGGGGGCGGATCACTGTTCCTGTCTCCGAACGATGCCCAGATCGGCCGCGGCGAGCCCATAGAAGACACGGCGCGTGTCCTGTCACGCATGGTAGACATCGTTGCCATACGCACCGGGCCGCATGAGAACATCATCCGCTTCGCCGAACACAGCGGAATTCCGGTCATCAACGCCCTGACCGATTTCAACCACCCCTGCCAGCTCCTGGCTGACATCATGACTGTGCGTGAACACCTCGGCGGGATTGAAGGCAAGCAGGTGGCCTACATCGGGGATGGCAACAATATGTGTCATTCGTGGATGATTGCTTCGCGCCAGTTCGGGTTCAGCCTGCGCATTGCCACTCCGGGCGGCTACCGGCCGGAATCAGACCTGATGGATGCCTGCAGCGACTGCGTCATACTCAGCGACTCACCGCATGACGCCGTAAGCGGTGTCGACGTCGTGGTCACCGACACCTGGATCAGCATGGGCCAGGAAGAGGAAAAACAGCGCCGCATGAAGGATTTCGAGGGCTACACCGTGGATGCGGCGATGATGAAAGAAGCTGCCGACAACGCGATTTTCCTCCATTGCCTGCCGGCCTACCGCGGCTATGAAGTCACCGAGGATGTGATCGAGGGCCCGCAAAGTGTTGTCTGGGATGAAGCCGAGAACAGGCTGCATGCCCAGAAGGCGCTAATTGAGTTCCTTCTTGAGATTTAGTCTGATTGGTGATAAAAAACGCACCCCAAAGCTGTGTTATTGCCGATCTAATCACGGTTCAGCTGCGGTTAAGGTATCGCTGAATACACTACTGAAACACAAGAACACCCTCACTACACACATCTGGAGACAACCATGAAAAAGACTGCAAGCCTGGCTATGGCTATCGCTCTGTTCGCTGTTGCTGGCACTTCAAGTGCTCGCGAAGGCAAGGAAATCTATGACACCAAATGCTTCACCTGTCACGCTGCCGGCGTTGCTGGTGCCCCGAAACTCGGTGACAAGGCTGCCTGGGCGCCACGCATTGAAACTGGCATGGACGCAATGATGGTAACTGTAATTAAAGGCAAAGGCGCCATGCCTCCTAAAGGTACTTGCATGGATTGCACCGATGACGAGCTGAAAGCCACTACCCAGTACATGGTTGATGCATCAAAATAAGTCATTCTGATTGCATAAAAAAGGCGCTCGGTTGAGCGCCTTTTTTTATGTCTTCCTAACAGGTATAGATTTACCTGTTCGGGCAACCCGGCCGGAATCAGGCGCTGATAAAATCGAGTATCTTGTGCTTTTTCATCGCACCGAGCTTGACCCGCTCGATCACGCCATCCTTCACGGATAACAAAGTAGGTGTACCGCGTACACCAAAACGCACACCCTTTTCCCGTTCATTACTGATATTGATGGTGATGACATTCGGATTCTGCCGCCCCTGTTCCTCGATCACAGGGGTCATTTTTTTACAGTTGCTGCAGCGCTCGCTCATAAAATACAGGTAGACCGGTTTCTCCATGTCGGTATTACTGCTGATCACGTCATCCATGGCAGGAGCCGGCTTGCCGACCATCGCACAGGTCGAGACCCGCATCAGCAGATACGGCAGCATTAAAACCAGTACAATGATACCGATAATCAAATATTCCATTTATACAGCTTACCGCCGATTGATCCCGGGCGAAATACGCAAACCCTGAATAAACCAGGGTCAATATTTACCTGCATTACTGTTCAATCGAGGTGGGATCATGTAACTTTCCGCGCCAGAACTACGGGGTAAACTATGACTGACAAACAACAGGGAATGGGCCTGAGTGATTCGCTCATCAGCCAGGAAACAGACAACGGTGCACAACTGCTTGCGCAGCTTGAAAGCCAGCGCAAGCAGCTGGACGAGATTGCGCAATCGGATGAGCTGGGCAGACAACGTCTGCAGCTGAGCATATCCGAGACGCTCGTCGCGCTGGAGAAAAAAGAAGAAGCCTGGAAACTGGCAAGAAGCGTGTTTGACTACATGGTTGCCAATGAACAATGGCAGGATGCCGTAGAGGCCTGCGACGTCCTCTATGCCGCAGACCAGCCCGCATCGATTGCTGCATTGGGTAACGGTATCTGGCTGGCCGTGACGTTCCCCGTTGATCCTCAACTCAGTACCAATCTGCTGGATCATGTCATCGATGAAACACCCAAGGATTCGGATGGCGCAGCCGTTGCCGCAGCGGCTGCACATTACCTTGCAGAACTTCGTGCCAAAGATGATGCACAGCGCTCCAGCCTCGGCTTCCTGACCGGCAACATGCTCGCAGGCGTCGCCAACCGGCATAGCGATTTAAAGGAAAAGGCGCAGATTGATCTATGGGTTGAACGTCTTGAACTGGATCAGCCGGACAAGTTTCTTCCCCGCCTGGCCACCATGCTCGAAGTCATAGTCGATGACAACTGGTGGATCGATCGTGATGCAATCCGCGCAAACCTGCCTGAGTAGGCCTCTGAACTGCTGCTGAAAGCATTGATCTTTAGCAAGGCAAACACCTGATTGCCCGGGCATAATTTCCCGTTTCTAACCGCTTACCAGAGGATACTGAATGAAATACCAAGCGATACTAGCCACTGCAATTTTGATTTCGACCAGTGCCTGGGCTACCCAGCCGGACCCGCTCGTGATGGAGTCACGCATGGCCATCAAAGCCTTCGCGGGTGAATTGAAAGGCGAACTGCAATCCGCCATGAAAGCAGGCGGCCCGGTCAATGCGATCGGCGTCTGCCACACCCGCGCCCCTGAAATTGCCGAAGCCATCAACAGCAAGGGCAAGTTGAATATCTCCCGCGTCAGCCTCAAGAACAGAAATACCGGCAACGCACCCGATGCCTGGCAAAAGGCGGTACTGGAAGAATTCGAGAGCCGCATCACCAAGGGCGAAACGGCTGACAAAATTGATCACGCCGCAACCGTCAACACTGCGAATGGCAAGGAATTCCGTTACATGAAAGCCATCCCTACCGGGGATATCTGCCTGGCCTGCCATGGCGGAAACATAAGCGATGACGTCAAAGCCAAACTGGATAAACTGTATCCTGACGACAAGGCAAGGGGATTCAACAAGGGCGATATTCGCGGCGCGTTTTACGTATCTATACCGCAGTAGTAGTCATATATATGAATCAAGTGGCCGGCACATGCTGGCCACATTTATTCATGCACCCGTTCAAACAAGCTGCTTAACCATCAGCACGGCATCACCGGTGTAGCGAATCAGTGCATGCGGCACGACAGGTTCACGCATTACCTCCCTGTAGCCGAGACTCTCATATAGCTTTTTTGCCCTGGCGTTCTTCTCGAATACAATCAGGCTGGTCTTGCCCAGGCCTTGCTCCAGTGCCTGTTTCTCAGCCAGCGCCATGAACCGCGAGCCGATGCCCTTACCGCGAAAACCGGGCAGCACGGCGACACCGCAGATATAGTAGGAATCGGCTTCTTCCAGCCGACAGTACGGCAGCAGCACCGGGTCGATGTCATCATCCGCTGCATCAGTCAGTTGCATGGGAAAGGCCACCAGCATGCCGACGACCTCGCCATCG